>DATKJG010000195.1:0-3579 GCA_035543215.1 Phycisphaerales bacterium
GGGTACCTGATCATGGATCTGGATCAGGACGTCTCGCGCGATGTGCGCGACGCGATCGCCGCGCTGGAAACCAACATCCGCACGCGGATTCTCTATTGATCTTGTGTGACGACGCATGGCGACGATATAGGCGCATCAACCGTGGACGTCGCGGAGCGAATCGGCACGACCAGCGGCCTGGCGGGCGGCAGGTCAAGCATGATGGATGCGTCGGCGGGCAAATCAGCAGCATCGCCGCTGCAGCGCACGCGAACGCGGCGTTCCCAGTGCGTGGGCGCGAGAATCACTTCCTTCGGCCGAAACTTCAGCGTCCAAGCGCTGTCCGGCCATTCGGCGGTCATCGATGAAGGCGAGGTCGTGATCGTCGGCACGGCCGGCTCATCCCACGTCTCGTAGGTATCGAGCATGATGGTGAACTCGATGACGCCATCGGCGCCGATGGTCACGGCGTCGCTGGCGACGGATCCCAGATGCAGGCGCGGCTGGTAGTGGCCCGTGGCCTTGACGCGCAGCATCGTCTGGGTGTCATCATCGAACAGCACGCGGATCGGCGCGATGCGCTCGCCGCCCTTGGCGACGAGCGTCACCGGCAGTTCGAACGATTCGCCGGGCTGCAGCGTCTGCTTGAGGTCGCGCGCCGTCAGGCAGCCGCACTCCGGCCGGATCGCGACGATCGAGAGCGGCCGGTTCAGGCGATTGGCGAGTCGAAAGGTGTATTCGAACTTCGCGGTTTCCTCGTACAGCGGCACATCGCCGAAATCGTGGAAAGTCTCCCCAATGAACGGGCCGCGCAGCAGGAAATGCCAATACGCATACGCGCCGCCGGAGACGATCGCCGCAGCGGCGAGTGCGACAAGCAGAATGATCCGGCGACCGCTGGTCATGTCGCCAATTGTTGCGCGGCTTTGGCGGGTGTGCCACCGGCGCGCTCCCATTCGCCTTCGACCACCGGCCGCCAGCCCGGACGATGTCGCCCCCAGACGAGCACAATCGTGAGAAGCATGCTGACGATGAGGCTCCAGACGATGACAGCATTGCCCAGGCGCGAGAGACCAACGCCCGAGCCCGCGCCGTTGCCGGAAGAACTGAAAAGGTTGGGCGCGAGCACGAGCCCTGCCGTGTTGGGCGGCTTGGAGCGCAGTATCACGACCTGTTGGCGGATCCACGCCGCCTGTTGCGATGCGAGCGGGAAGGGCGTCGAGCCGGCAGCCTTGGTGATTTCGTCGGCGATCGCCTCGGCGCTGGGTATCTCGTCCTCGGGGCCGATGTGAATTCGTCGCCATGCCTCGCTGGTCTTGCCCGGCGGCGGCTCGACATCGCGCCACGACCAGCCATCGAAGCCGATGACCAGGCCGCCGAACGACCTGGCCGCATCGATCGTGATGACGGTGTGATGATCATCGCGCGCAGGGAACTTCTGGCGCTCGTTGTAGGATCGAAGATCGATCTCGAAGGCGCCGGCGGAATCGCTCAGTCGCCACGCTGCCATCGATTGGTGCGAAGTCAACAGCCACACGCCGATCAGCGAGCCGAGCGCGACGGCGAGACACGCCGCCATGCATCCTGCGGCAATCAACTTCACTGCCAGGTGCACGCGTGGGCCGGTGCACACGCCCGCGGCGCGAACATCGGTGCCGCACTCCGGGCACAGCGGCGAGTGCCAGCCTCGAACCAGATACCGGCAGCGGGTGCAGCCCGGCGAATCAGCGCTCACGCCGGCGCGTTTGACGGCATGTCGGCGGCGGGCCCAGATGATCAGGACGATCGCCGAGAGCAACAGCGCCAGCGGCAGCAGGTTGGCCGCCACGTATATCAGGAGTTGCAGCGTGCTCATCTGGGACTGCATGGTCCGATTGTCGGGGCCGAACGCGACATCCGCAACGGCATTCGACCGGCCGATGCCTGCCAAAGCGGCAGGGAGTCGCCGCCAAAGCCCGCGCATGATCATCGGACGGCAGAGGGCGCTGGGACCGGGCCTGGCGCGGTGTTTGCGTTGCCTTCCCGAGCGCAAGAGCGCTGGAAAGAGGGATACGGTTCACCATGCGCATGGATCGATTCACAACGCTGGCCCAGGAGGCGCTGGCCGCCGCTCAGGCGATGGCCGTGTCGCGCTCGCACGCCGAGATGTCGCCGCTGCACGTGCTCGCGGCGATGCTGGAGGATCGGGCGGGCATCGCGTCATCCATTCTCAACAAGGCCGGCCTCAACGCCGAGCGCATCGAGCAGATCGCGCAGGCGGAACTCAACCGCAAGCCCACGCAATCCGGTGGCCAGCCGCACACCTCGCCTGCAGTCATGCAGGTCCTGACCAGCGCCGAGAAGGAGGCCAAGAGCCTCAACGACACCTACATCTCGACTGAGCACCTGCTGCTGGCCCTGGCGGATGTCAAGTCCGACGCCAAGGAGGTGTTGTCGATGGCGGGCGCCGATCGCAAGCGCCTGCTGTCCTCGATCAAGTCGCTGCGCGAGGCTTCAGGCGTGAGCAACGTCAACGATCCCGGCGCCGAATCCACCTACGAGGCGCTCAAGAAGTACGGCATCGATCTCACCGAACGCGCCGCCAACGGCAAACTCGATCCGGTCATCGGCCGCGATGAGGAGATTCGCCGGTGCATGCAGGTGCTCAGCCGCCGCACCAAGAACAACCCGGTGCTGATCGGCGAGCCGGGCGTGGGCAAGACTGCGATCGCCGAGGGCCTGGCCCTGCGCATTGTCAACGGCGACTGCCCGACGTCGATGAAGGAATCGCGCATCGTGGCGCTGGATGTCGGCCAGTTGCTGGCCGGGGCGAAGTTCCGCGGCGAATTCGAAGAGCGATTGAAGGCGGTCTTGCGCGAGGTCACGGCCAGCGAGGGCCGGATCATCCTGTTCGTCGATGAACTGCACACCATCGTCGGCGCGGGCGCTGCCGAAGGCGCGGTCAGCGCGGGCAACCTGCTCAAGCCGGCGCTGGCCCGCGGCGAACTTCGCTGCATCGGGGCCACCACGCTGGATGAGTATCGCAAGCACATCGAGAAGGACGCGGCGTTCGAGCGTCGCTTCCAGCCGGTGTACGTAGGCGAGCCGTCGCTGGAGGACACCATCGCCATCCTGCGTGGCCTGAAGCCGCGCTACGAGGCCCACCACGGCGTGCGCATCCAGGATGGCGCACTGGTTACGGCCGCGACGCTCAGCCATCGCTACATCGCGGATCGCTTCCTGCCGGACAAGGCCATCGACCTGCTGGACGAGGCGGCCAGCAGCCTGCGCATCGCCATCGATTCCATGCCGCCCGAGCTGGACAATTTCGAGCGCCGCCTGAGGCAGCTCGCGGTGGAGCAGACGGCGCTGGAGTCCGAGGAGCACCCGGACAAGAAGAGCATCGCCGAGGTCAAGGCCCGCATCGCCGAGATCCAGGAGCAGGCCGGCGGCCTGCGCCTGCGCTGGAAGCAGGAGAAGGAGCTCATCCAGGCGCAGCGCGCGTCCAAGGAGAAGCTGCAGGCGCTCGAGCACGAGAGCCGGCAGGCCGAGCGCGATGGCCGGCTGCAGCGCGCCGCCGAGATCAAGTACGGCCAGCTGCCCGCGCTGCAGAAGGAGATC
>DATKJG010000196.1:0-3379 GCA_035543215.1 Phycisphaerales bacterium
GCGCGCGAGATCGGCTACTGGATCGGCGAGCAGGACCTGCGCCTCGGCTACACGAGCGAAGCGGCCGCGGCCCTGACGAAGATCGGCTTCGAGCACATGCGTCTGCGGCGCATGGAGATTCATACCGATCCCGATAACGCAGCCAGCATCGGCGTGGCGCGCAAGATCGGCTTTCACGAGCAGGTGATTGTGCGCGGCTGCGTGCTCTTGCCGACGTCGCCGGTGCGCGACAGTGTGATCTGGTCGATGAAGCGAGGGCAGTACGCGGACTCATTCGCAGCAGGCGTCGTGATCGAGGCGATGGATCGCCGTGGTCGCCGAGTTCTTTGACGTCGTCAATCCACTTGCTCGAGATTGATCCGGTACACGACTCCGCGTCGGCTGCCGTTCCAGATCATGCCGCCGGCCGAAGCCGCCAGGCGTGACTGATGGTCGGAACCGGCCAGGGCCTGACCAAATCGCGCACCGGCCGCCTGGCCATCGATCCGGCCGATGACCTGTCCGCCGCCCTCGATGCCGCGCATCAGCCAGATCCGCCCGCGATCAGAGCCGCCGCGATCGCAGCCGTCGGCGCCGATGGCAATGTCATCAAGGCCGTCGCCATCAATGTCGCCTGCCGGCGCGACGGCGCAGCCGAATCGCTCGCCAGCCTGCGGGTGATGGTCGGAGTGCTCGGCGATGACGCGGCCATCCGCGCCGGCGAGGACCAGAATTCGTCCGGCGTCAGCCCATCCATCGATGCGCGCATGGGGCGCGCCGGCAGCCACGTCGTTGCGGCCATCGCCATCCGCATCGCCGATGCCTGCCACCGATGCGCCCAGCGCATCACCGGCGCTACCGTATCGGCGGAACACAAGCGTCGGGCGCTCGCCTGCAAAGCGGTACAGGGCCACGTAGCCTGAGTCAGCGGCGTTCGAATGCGGGGCGCTGGGGGCGCCGACGATGAAGTCATCTCGCCCATCGCCATCGCAATCCCTTGCGTTCGCGATCGCGGCGCCAAACCGCTCGCCGGCCGACCGGCCTCGGATGCGCGCGAGCAGGTGGCCGTCGCCGCCATCGAAGATGAGGATGCTTCCGGTATCAGAACCCGGATTGTCGGATCGTGGCGCGCCGCACAGAATGTCGCGACGTCCGTCGCCATGAACATTTGCCGCGGCAAGGGCGCTGCCCAACTCATCGCCGGCGTGTTCGCCTTTGTGCGTCCGGATCAATTGCCATGTGCCGCCAGCCCATACTTCAACACCGCCGCTGTCATGATCCGATCCTGGCGCGCCGATTGCGAGGTCGCCGTTGCCGTCTCCATTGATGTCTCCGAGCGCCGCGATCGCGCTGCCGAAGCGGTCACCAGGCTTGCCGACCAGCACATGCATCGCATGGCCGCTTGAGCCGGAATAGACGGTGACATGGCCGCGGTGGGCCTGATTCGGTGCACCAACAGCCACATCATCGACACCATCATGGTCAATGTCTCCGATGAAGGCGATGGCCGCGCCGAACTCGTCGTCGGCATGCGCTCCGCCGGCGAGCGGAGAGAGCAGTTGCGGATCGGCGTCATGGCCAAGTTCCTGCTGCAAGAACCCCCAGACGGCCGGACGTTCCGGGCCGGGCAACTCGTGGCCGACTCCCGGTGCCAGGCGCAGCATCGTGGCTACATGATCCTGCTGAAACTCCTCTGCCAAGGCCTGGCTCTCCGTCGGCGGCACATAGGGATCGGCCAGGCCGTGAAACAGATAGGCCGGCGGACTCTCGGAATCGGCGTGCCGAATCGGATTGGCTGAGTTCACCAGCGCGACCCAGCTCGCATAGTTCGGATCCGTGCGATGCTCGATGACATCGTTGATGTCGTGGCCAATGAGGGCGCTGATCTCGTGCGCCGCCTGGGCGCTGGTCAGCGCCTGGGTGAAGAGATCGGTGGGGCCAAACGCGTCCACAAGGGCCTGCACGATGCTGGACTGGTTCAGGTTGCCCCCAACATTCCCTTCCATTCCGGCTTCATCGCCTGTTGTCGCCAGCAGCGCTGCGAGATGGGCGCCGGCTGATTCGCCGAAGACGGCAATGCGCGACGCGTCCAAGCCGTACTCGCTGGCATGCGCGCGGATCCAGCGAATGGCGCCTTTGCAATCGTGAAGTTGTGCGGGGAATCGCGCGTGCTGGCTGAATCGATAGTTGATGGCAACGACCGCCATGCCCCGTGCCAGCAGCGCATCGACGTACTGTCCCGCCTCGGACTTGTCGCCCTCGAGCCAACCGCCCCCGTGAATGAACACCACCACGGGCACCTCGTCCGGCGCGTGGGCCGGAAGGTAGATGTCGAGTCCCTGAGTCCAATGGCTTGAGTACTTGAGATCCCGATAGGTGGGCTGCGCCGCACCGCATGCGCTTCGCGTCACAGCGCAGAGCCCGAGCATCGACACGATCAGAACCAAGCGTCGGAAAGCAGAATCCATCGCTTCTCCATTCCTCCGGATCAACGGCCAAGGCAAGAGTCTGCGCATACCACCACCCCGTCTCTATTCGTCTGCCGCCTTGGATGGTCGGGCCAAAACGCGTCGAGAAGCGGATTCAGGAAATCATCTCATTTTCAGTTCCTTGCGCACCCGACCGCGACCGTGGTGCCGACATTGCAAGAACGCTTGGACAAGGTACATTCATGGCGATTCATAAGAAGCAGCGCCATCAACGCCCGGTGGTACTGACAGCGCGAGGATGCCCGAGATGTTCGTGTACGAGGTTGCCGCGGCGAGGAGCATCAAGAGACACATCAGATTGGGGTGGCGCATCCGGCTGTTGATCCTGATCATCGGCGACCTGCTGATCGGATGCGGATGGGCCGGCGAATGTCGAGCGGGACCGCTGCCGTCGATCTCGGCACTTTCGACCGAGGGCATGGCGCCATTCACCGTGCATGTCCATGGGTTGGCCTCCACGCTCGACGCCGGCGATACGCTCACGGCCCGATTCGAGTGGTATTTCGGCGACGATGGCGCCGATGGCAACGATCTCGTCGGCTGGAATGCGGCGCACACGTACGACTCGCCGGGCACATACACCGTTCGACTCCGCATCACCGACGAAACCGGCGCCCGTGCCGCACAGACAATGCAGGTGATTGTTCAGCCCGCGAACCGAACGGTGGTGTACGTCTCGCCGGATGGCAACGATGACAATCCTGGCGCGCTGGATGCGCCGATTCGGACAGTGCACCGCGCACAGCAGATGCTTGGCGACAACGTCGCCATCCGGTTCCGGCGCGGCGCAACCTATTCCGTGCCAGACTCGCTGGTGATCAACAGTCGGAACGTTCTCGTGGGCGCGTACGGCGTGGGGACGACCCCGGTCCTGCGCGGCCAGAGCGCTGCAACTGTCGCGGGAATCATCA
>DATKJG010000197.1:0-2068 GCA_035543215.1 Phycisphaerales bacterium
CGGTTCAGTGCAGCTCGAAGGGAGCTCGGATGCCTCCAGCGATCCAGGCCAACACGACCAGGCTCACGCAGCGCGCAACTGCCGAATCTCATCGCGAATCGCGCGCAGCGCCTCGACATGTGCCAGCGACAGCGCGGCCCCGATGCCAACCGCGCCGCCTGCGACACCATGCGCCCCGTCGTGCTCGTGTGCATGTTCCTCATCGCCGAGGCCGGCGGTCTTCGATGTGCGCAGTTTGGCCAGGATGCGGTCGCGGAGTTCCTGCGCGTTCGCGATGCCCTCGATGATGCCCATGTGCATGTCGCTTCCCCCGCCGTGCTTGCCGCCGGGCTGACCGCCTCCACCGCCGGCGGTCTCGACGATGAGATTGGCGATGCCGAAGTAGCGCTGCAGCGGCCCCTGCCGCACCTTCACGTTCTGCACATTTTCGAAGGTGATGGTGGTTTCGCGGATGGACCAGATGCCGCGCCGGATGCGCATGCTGCGATCGGTCATCACGTACCACGTCGTGTCGTAGCGCAGGTGAATGGCGACGTACGCGATGATGTCCGGGCCAAGGATCAGCAGAAGCGCGAAAGGCGCGATCAGGGCCGCCACCCACCACAGCCCCACCGCGAGCAGCGCGATCGTGCCGCCGATCCACGCGATGGTGAGCGGAATGTCGGTGATGCCCATGAAGAGCCAGAACAGGAAGGTCAGGTACTTCAGGAACCCTTCGGCGGGCTGAAACCGCGCGATGTACTCGCCGGGCCTCACGGGCAGGTCGGGCGGCTCGGCGGGCACGCGAAAGAAATCCACCAGCACCTTCCAGATGCCGCGGTAGATCCATTTCGTCGATTCGTGAACCGCACGGCTCATGCGTCAGCGGCCCCCTTGTGCCGAGCGCAACGCGCGGAGCTCATCGCGAATCTCATGCAGGAGCGCCAGCGCCTCATCCGGATGCGCGGCGGCATGCGATGACACTGCGGCCGGGGCGGCGCCTGCGGGGGCGCCTGGCGCGGCGACATCGCCGTGCTCGCGGGCCCCGCGCATCTTCGTGTACAGAAAATCCCGCAGCGACTCCGGATTCGTGATGCCCTCGATGGTCATTTCCGCACTGCTGGAACCTGACGCAGTCTGAATGGCGACGGCCGCCAGCCCAAGCCAGCGATGGATGATGTTGCGCGAGACGTGAATGTCCTGGATGCGCCGGTAGGTGAGGTAGATCTCCTTGCGGAACAGCCAGCCATACGACATCGACACGCCCTTGTCGTCGAACGAATAGCGCAGCGTGTTGTACTTGAAGATCATCGGCCAGATGACGAACGGGAAACCGAACACCGTCAGCAGCGAGACGATGACGTAGTAGCGCATCAGCGCCGGATCGGGTCGCGTGATCGTCGATGGATCGAACGCGGCGGCACTCGCATGTCCTGTTCGCGTCTTGTTGTCGGCGAGAGATTCGAGCATCATCGCCCCCGCGGCCGTTATGGTACTTGGGAATCGAGCGAGCGGGCTTGCACACAGGAGACCAGTGATTGCGATGGACCAGGCTCTCGGGCGCGGCGTTGTTGTGGCTGGCGAGCGCCGGCGTGATCACCGGCTGCGCCGCTGCGCCTGACTCGACAGCGCCATCCGCGCTCGCAGCGGCAAACGCGCCGCCGTCGCTGCTAGCAAGTTCGACGGTCATCGGCCGCAGCGTGCAGGGGCGCGAGATCGAGGCCATCACGATCGGCGAGGGCGCGATGACCGTCATGCTCATCGCCACGATTCACGGCGACGAATCCGCCGGCACGCCGCTGTTGCTCGCGCTGGCGCGCGAGGCCGCGTTCAACCCGCCATGGATGGCCGATCGCCGGCTCGTGATCGTGCCACTTGCCAATCCCGATGGCTTCGCGATGACTCGTCGCAGCAATGCACGCGGTATCGACCTCAACCGCAACTTTCCCGCGGATTCCTTCACATCGCGTCGCCGTCACGGCAGCGAGCCGCTGTCCGAACCCGAATCGCTCGCGCTGCATGCTGCGATTCAGGAGTTCCAGCCGCAGCGCATCATCTCGATGCACCAGCCGCTGGGATGCATCGACTT
>DATKJG010000198.1:0-9135 GCA_035543215.1 Phycisphaerales bacterium
GATCGAATGCTGTGATCGCGTGCCGAGCCGCACGCATTGCGGACGTCACTTCTGGGCGATCACGAAATCGCCCGGCTGGCCGTCGGCGTACTCCCACACCGTGACCGTCAACTCCTGAACGCCCCAGCGCTCGGCCTGTTCGTGTGTCGGGAACAGCACATCCAGCCGCTTGCCCTTGATCGCGCCCCCGCGATCGAGCACCGGCACGATCGATGCATCGTCGTAGCCGGGCACCGAGACCAGCGTGCCGAAGGGCAGCACATCGGTGTCGGCCGCGACCATCTTCATCGCGTTGGTCCACACGCTGTAGCCCGACGCGGTGATGCCATCAGCGCTCGCACCGCACGAGCGCTCATCCGGGCTGTAGGCCGTGACGAGCATCGTGATGGTTCGTGCCGCGCGCACCGGCCGGCCGTTGAAGATTCGAACATCAGGCGTCGATTCCGAATGGTGCGGAGCATCCTCCGCCGTCATACGCGCGGGCATGATTTCGCCTTGACTCATCCTGATCTGAGTGGCGGCGTCGAGCTCCGCACTTGATGGAGTTCGCCCGACCACCTCGGCCACCCGCACGGCCTGTTCATTCACACCCGCATCCGTGATCGTCTCGACCGTCATCTGATCCACCACCGTCAGGATCGCTGGTCCGCGCGCCGGCCCGATGAGCGACGGCGCGATGGCCGCCACGGGCAGCACCGTCAGCACACCGGCGATGAGCAGGCGCCGATTGCGATGCAGCGTTTCGGGAGTGGGAGTTGTCCGGGTCTTGACGTCCATGTCGTTCGCGGGAGACAGCGATCCCAGGACCTTCTGCCGCGCGGCCTGCGCGGCGAGCGTTGGCGTGAGCCTACCGCATGCTTCGCCGCCGTCAACCTCATCGCCGCACCACCCCCGCTGGCGCGGTCAAGAATCGGGATTTCGCACGGATGGCTTCGGCAAGACGTGCGCGTCGCTTCCTAGAATCGCCGACTCATGCTCGATCGCCGCTTTGAACTCGTCAGCCCGTTCAAGCCTACCGGCGATCAGCCGCAGGCCATCGAAGCGCTGACGGACTGGGTGAAGGCCGGCAAGCGGCACAATGTGCTTCTGGGCGCCACCGGCACGGGCAAGACGTTCACGATGGCCAACGTCATCGCGAACACCGGCAAACCGACGCTCGTGCTCAGCCACAACAAGACGCTTGCGGCCCAACTCTACGAGGAGTTCAAGGAACTCTTCCCCCGCAACGCCGTCTCGTACTTCGTCTCGTATTACGACTACTACCAGCCCGAAGCGTACATCCCGCAGCGCGACATCTACATCGAGAAAGACTCATCGCGCAACGATGATCTCGATCGCCTGCGATTGGCTGCGACCAGCAACTTGCTCTCGCGCCAGGATTGCATCATCGTCGCTTCGGTTTCCTGCATCTTCGGCTTGGGGTCGCCGGCGAACTATCGCGATCGCGTGCTGGCGATTCAGAAGGGGCAGGACATTCAGCGGCGTGAGTTCCTGTTCAATCTCAGCGACATGCAGTACGCCCGCAGCGAGATCGACTTCAAGCGCGGCCAGTTCCGCGTGCGCGGCGACGTGATCGAGGTCTTCCCCGCCTACGAGCAGTTCGCGTTCCGAATCGAACTCTTCGGCGATTCGATCGATCGGCTGGAACTCATCCACCCCATCACCGGCGAGGTGCTGGCCGAGGAATCGCACATCTTCATCTTCCCGGCCAAACACTACGTCGTGGCCGGCGATGCGATGAAGGACGGCATCGGGCGCATCCGCAGCGAGATGGATGCCCGCGTCATCGAACTACGTCACCAGGGCAAATTGCTGGAGGCGCAGAGACTCTTGGCGCGTACGAAGTACGACCTCGAAATGCTCGAGGAAGTCGGCTACTGCAACGGCATCGAGAATTATTCTGCGCCGCTCGAAGGCCGGCCCCCCGGCGCGCGGCCGCACTGCCTGCTCGACTACTTCCGCTACGTCCCTGATCGCAAGCCCGATGACTGGCTGCTGATCATCGACGAGTCGCACGTGACCACGCCGCAGATCAGAGCGATGTTCAACGGCGACAGAAACCGCAAGCAGGTGCTCGTCGATCATGGTTTCCGTCTGCCCAGCGCGCTGGATAATCGCCCGCTGACATTTGACGAATTCGTCGAGATCGTGCCGCAGTTCGTGTACGTGTCGGCGACACCTGCGCCGTACGAACTCGAACTCGCGGGAGGAGAAGTCGCTGAGCAGGTGATTCGTCCCACCGGCCTGCTCGACCCGATCATCGAGGTCAAGCCCGCCAAGGGGCAGGTGGCTGATCTGCTGGAGCAGGTGCAGGAACGCGCCAAGTCCGGTGAGCGCGTGCTGTGCACGGTGCTTACGAAGCGCATGGCCGAGGATTTGACCAGTTACCTGCACGACCGCGACCTGCGCGTGCGGTACCTGCACAGCGAGATCGACACGCTGGAGCGCATCGAGATTCTGCGCGAACTGCGCGAGGGCAACTTCGATGTGCTCGTCGGCGTCAACCTGCTGCGCGAGGGCCTGGACCTGCCCGAGGTGTCGCTGGTGTGCATCATGGATGCCGACAAGACCGGTTTCTTAAGGAGCGAGACGAGCCTGATTCAGACGATGGGACGCTCGGCGCGAAATGTCAACGCAAAGGTGATCATGTACGCCGACGTGATGACGCCGCAGATGCAGATGGCGATCGATGAAACCGAGCGCCGGCGGGCCAAGCAGGTGGCGTACAACGCCCAGCACGGCATCACCGCGACGACGATCGTCAAGGCGATCCGTCGTGGCATCGAACAGGAACTCTCGGCCCGCAAGACCGCTCTCGCCGCGTTTCAGCCCGATCGCAGCGAGCGGGAATACGAGCGTGAGGAACTTGTCGAATTGCTGCAGGAAGAGATGCTCGCTGCGGCTCAGAATCTCGAGTTCGAGAAGGCGGCCAACCTGCGCGACCAGATCGCGCAGCTCAAGGCGATGCCCGACTACGGCGCGACGGATGGTTTATCACGAAAGTTGACGCGTTCGAGCGTGGACGACGACGCGAAGCCGCGTCCGGGAATGGCGCGATCGAAGGCGGGTCGCACCGGGCGCAAGAAGCGCACACCGATGTAGCGATCTGACTACGCACGCTCGACCAATCGATCGATCAGATACGACGACTGCTCGAGCGCCTCGGCGGTAAAGTCGCCGAAGTGGGTGCGCACCTCTTCGAACATTCGGCGGAACTGTTCGTGATCGCCGGCCGCCACGATGTCGCGCCACTGCGATGCGGCATCGACGAACGCCTGCGTCACCTTCGGCGTGGCGGGATTGCTCATCTGGATCGACGCGTACAGGTCAGGCGACTGCGCGAAGTGCCGGGCCGTCATCAGCAGTTCCATCAGATACACCGGCGAGGTGAACTCGAGTGTGCCGCGCGCCGAGGCCTCCAGCGTGGTCAACGCACGGCCCATCACCTCCGTAGAAAAGTGCGTCAGGACCTGCACGATGGACATCGCCTGGTCATGTGCTTCGGGCGTCGTCTCCAGGACATTCAAACCGCGCGCGTGCAGCATCGTGCGCAGCCAGCCCCCCCACTCTGCTTTCGCATCTCGCCCCGGCGTCAGCACGATGCGCTGGCCCTGCACGGTGTGCACGCTCGGGCCGAACAAAGGATGTGTGCCAATGACGCTGCATCGTGAATGCTCGAGCATCGCGCGCATCGGAGCCGACTTGATCGATGTCACATCCATCAGCAACGCATCCAGCCGCACGCGCGGCCCGAGGTCTCGAATCACATCCACCGTCGCATCGATCGGCACGCTGATGATGACGACGTCGGCAACCTCAGCCGCCTCGCGCGGCGAGAGCGGCGTGTCGAGATCGGCGATGAGCACCGCGTGGCCGAGGTCGCCGAACATCTGCGCCAGGCAGCGCCCCATGCCGCCGCGGCCGCCGATGATCGCGACGCTGCGCGGCTCGACATCCAGCGGCACCTCGGCCTTCAGCGCCGCCTGGCGGTCGCGGCTGGCCCACAGCACCAGCCGGAAGATGCTCTCGATCACCGCAGGCGAGAGGCCAAGCGGAGCCGCGCGTGCACAACGATCGGTGATGATTTCATTCTCGCGCGCGCGGTCGCGGATCGGCACGCGATGCTCGCGCTTGTACGAGGCGATCTCGCTCACGATCGCATTGCGGCGCGACAGCAACTGCAGGATCTCGCGATCGACCGAGTCGATCATCGCCCGCAAGACCGGTAGTGGACGACTGAGGGGAAGCTCTGGCGCGGAGGGTGGTGTCATGGCCGATCCCGATTGGCGATTGATGATTGTTGATTGACGATTCACCCCCAGTGGCGATTCAGTCTCAATCGTCAATCGAAAATCGTCAATCGTCAATCACCGCTAGACTCTGCCCATGTCCAAGCCGCGACCGTGCCCTTCGACCTGCAACGTGCTGCTCATCGGCAGCGGCGGGCGAGAGCACGCCCTGGCATGGAAAATGTCGAAATCCAAGCGCTTGGGCACGCTCTGGCTTAGCGATTCCAAGAATGCAGGTTTGCTGGCGTTGGGCACGCCCGCGCCGCTGCCGATCGATGTGAAAGACACGTTTCGCCTGCAGCGCTGGTGCGACAGCGAGAAGATCAACCTCGTCGTGATCGGTCCCGAGGCCGCGCTGGCTGAGGGCTTCGCGGATGCGCTGGCGACCAAGGATCGAATGGTCTTCGGCCCGGTCAAGGCCGCGGCGCGCCTGGAATCCGACAAGTCCTTCGCCAAGGACATCATGCGACAGGCAGCGATTCCCACCGCGGAATCACGCACCTTCACGTCGCTGGAATCGGCGCGCCAGTTCGTCATCGCCAAGGATGATGCGTGTGTGGTGAAAGCAAGCGGACTCGCTGCGGGCAAGGGCGCGATCGTGTGCGAGAACAAGGATGAGGCGCTCGAAGCCCTTGATCGCTGCATGCACGCACGCGAATTCGGCGCCGCGGGCGACAAGGTCGTCATCGAGGAGAAACTCAACGGCCAGGAAGTGAGCGTGCTGGCGCTGGTCGATGGCCGGACCATCTCACTTCTCGATCCCTGCCAGGACCACAAGCAGGTCGGCGAGGGCGACACCGGTCCCAACACCGGCGGCATGGGCGCCTACTGCCCCGCACCGGTCATCGACTCCAAGACGATGGCTCTTGTCGAGCGCGATGTCTTCGTGCCCGCCGTCGACACGCTGCGGCGAGAGGATGAAATCATCTATCGCGGCGTGCTGTACGCGGGGCTCATGCTCACGCCAGGCGGGCCGAAGGTGCTCGAATTCAACTGCCGCTTCGGCGATCCGGAGTGTCAGCCGTTGATGATGCGGTTGAAGAACGACTTGATCGACGTGCTGTGGGCGACCGCGGCGGGCACGCTCGATCAGATCGAACTGGAGTTCGATGATCGCGTCGCGGTATGCGTGGTCATGTGCTCGGCGGGCTATCCGGGCAAGTACGAGACGAGCAAGCCGATCACCGGCATCGATGACGCCGAGGCGCTGTCAGGCCCCGGTGGCGAGGTCGTCGTGTTCCACGCGGGCACCGCGCGCGGTGCGAATGGCCAGATCGTGACCGCTGGCGGGCGCGTGCTGGGCGTGACCGCGCTCGCCGACGATCTGCAGGCGGCCCGCGACCTGGCCCAGGCCGCGTGCGACAAGATTTACTTCGAAGGAGCGTTCTGGCGGCACGACATCGGCGATCGGGTGCTGGCGCCGGCGACGAAATAGAAGGCTCATGCGCGATCGAATGCGTGCCCGGGGAAGACGCGCGAGAGGTCGACGCCCGGCGCGTGGGCGCGCAGAACGGGCGCGAGGACATCGCGATAGTTGATGGTCGCGGGCACATCGCCGACTTCATCCAGATTCGAGGGCGAGAGGTCCTTCCAGCCCGAGCGAATCGTGTCGCCGCCGTAGGCGCCCGGTGAATCGGGACACAGCGTGAGCATGACGCCGCCGGCGCCGTGATCGGTGCCGAAACTGGTGTTTTCGCGCAAGCGCCGGCCGAACTCGGTCATGGTCACGAGCGTGATGCGCCTCCGCAATGCCGGGCCAAGATCGGTGATGAACGCATCAATGCCGAGCGCAAGTTCGCTCATCAGGCCGTCGATGAGCTGCTGCTGCACGAAGTGCGTGTCCCAGCCGCCCAGATCGATGGTGGTGGTGAGCAGGCCGACGTCGGCTCGGATCAGCTGCGCGATCTCGCGCAAGCCTCGGCCGAATTGCGTGTCGGGATAGTTCGCGCCATTCGAAGGAGGCGCGTTCTGCGATCGCACCTCGCGCAGACGCTTCACGGCGTCAAGAGTCTCCCGTCCCGCGGCCCCGAGCGGGCCGGTTTCGGCGGCATACATCTTCGCGAGTTGTTCGATGATGGCCGGATCGTCTTCACCGAACGAGAAATCGCGAATGGATTGCATCACCGCGCCGCTGGGCGCGCCGCGCAATGATTCGGGACGAGTTGTACCGATCGCCACCGCGCTCAGCGCGGCACTTCCAGCCTCGCCGCGGACCCGCATGTACCGCCCCAGCCACCCGCTGCCGGCGGCGACCGAATCATGCCCGCCATGCTCCATGCAATCCTGAGCCTCGAAGTGCGAGCGGCTGTGATCTTCCGAACCCGCGCCGTGCACGATTGCCAGTTCGCCGGCCTTGTAGAACTTCTCCAGCGGCTGCAGTGCGCGATTCAGGCCAAAGTAGCCGTTGAGGTCGATGGCGTGGGCGCTCTCGACCGCAAGCGTCGGCCGTGCCTTGAAGTAGCCGTCATCGCCGATCGCCGGCACCAGGGTCAGGCCGTCGGCCCCGCCGCGCAAGAAGATCACGACCAGCACGCCCTCGGCCTGCGCCCCCCTGATCTCGCGCGCGAACGCATCGATCACGTCATGTCGCGTGAATGCCTGCGTTGGAATGTGGGGACCGATCGACACTTAATACCTCTGGAATGCCGGACTGCTCAAGAGCAGCGCGAGGGCGCTGCGGCTTTGGTTCAAGATTTCGGATTCACTTTCCGTCGGCATTCGTCCGAGCAGATGCGCCGCCACCTGATTGGCTCCGCCGAGCGTGCGTTCCAGCGCCGCGACATTGAGCGTGGTGCCGTTCAGCGCACCGTTCTGCAATCCCAGCGCGAAGTTCCAGCGCCACAGCAGCGTTCCCAGCCAGGGCTGCTCTTCGAGCGGGTAGCCATCGGGTGTCGGATACTGATGCGGCGCGTGGCCCATGCGCTCCAGCGCCTCAATGATCGCCGGCCCGGCATCCGACTTCGCGCCGGTTGATCGAATCGCGCTGACAACGAAGTGAAACGGCCGCTTGAACAGGCCCCTGCGCCCGCCGTCGACGCCTTCAGGCTCACGAAACTCATTGGATGTGAACAGCGCGTGCAGCGTGCGCCGAATGTCGCCGGCTGAATCGCGGAATGTCTCCGCCACGGTCTCGATCGCTTGCGGCGGGGCCGGATCGGTGATGAAGCGGCGGCAGAGCTTGGTTGCGATGAACTTCGCGGTCGATTCGTGACCGCACACGATGTCAAGCACGCGCTCGAGATCGCGCTCGCCGCCGCCTGCGGCAATGCGCTGACCGAGCACGACCTTCTCGCCGTCATCGTGCCGCGAGCCGATGAATCGCGAGGGCACGTTGCGGAAGTTGAACGCGCTGCGGTTGATGCTCCAGCCGCTCAGGCAGCGCGCGACCTCCATCACATCCTTCTGCGTGTAGCCGCCATGCACGCCGAGGGTGTGCAGTTCCAGCAGTTCGCGGGCGTAGTTCTCATTGGGTCGCTCGCCTTCGTGCTCGACCTTGTTGTCGTGGCCGTCGAGATAGATCAGCATCGCCGGACTCAGCGCGCTGGCTCGAACCATTGCGCGGAAACTGCCCAGCGCGTGCGGCCGGATCACTTCGCGCTCATCCGCGAGTTTGAGCCACTTGCAGTCGCCCTTGCTGGAGACGATGTTGAAATGGTCGCTCCAGAATTCGACCATGATCTCCTGCAGCTGCCGGCGGCTGTGAATGGCCCGCAGCAGGCGATAGCGTGTCATGTCCGCCAGCAGTTGCCGCGGCGGAATGTCGTAGAGCTCCGGCGTCGCCTGCAGCATGCTCTCGACCTGGTTGGCGATAAACTCGCAGCGCCGGTCGCCAATCGATTCAGGATGCAGTTGCTCATCAATGAACGCATCCACGCCCATCGTGCTCACGCGGCGATAATCGCCCGGACGGCCGCCCCACGTCAGGCGATTGATCGCGTGTGAGACAAGATCGATCTCCTGCGATGTCGGGGGACGGAAATCCGCGCCATCCGCGTCCGTATCAATCAGCCCGGCGACGCCGTCCCATGTCTGTTCACAGCCGGCAACAGCACCGGCCATGCCGGCGGCGGTCAGCGTCTGCAGAAACGTTCGGCGGGTAGGCATGGCGAAGCCGATCAGCCAGCGACAACCGGCGCGGGCTGGCGCATCGGGAACAGCCCGAGGATCAGGCAGCCGACGCCGGTGGCGAGCGTGAGCGGAAGCATCGCGAACCAACCGACCAGCGGCAGCACCCACGTAAGCGTGATGAACAGCCCGCCGCGGATGGAATCCGTCCACCCCGCCGGCGAATGCAGGTCTCCATTGTGGGGGGGCCGGCCGATGTGCTGGGCGACGCCCGCGCCGCCAACCAGACCCAGAAGCACCCATGCCGAGAGCGCCACTGCGCCGACGAACTTCAGGCCGGCGACCGGCTGCTGGAGCAACACCAGGGCGATCAACACCCAGGGCAGCGAGACGCCGGCGCCGATGAGCATGGGTAGCCACGGCCGCATGGCGAATCGCACGCGCGCACGATGCGTGATACGCGGCGCCAATGCTGCCGAGAAAGCAAAGTAACTGGTTGCCACCAGCACCACGCCGAGGTGAAGGAAGAAGATCATCATGACATAGGCGGTTGGGGTCATCTGCGCAGGCTCCTCAAGTGGGATCGAGACACCGCCGCTCCCATCGCTCCGACACCGAATTCGTTGGGCTTCGGCGCGGAACGATTTCAACGGGCGCGGTGCACCACCACCATTGAAACTGCAAAGACCTGTAAAGGGAAGCGGAGACCTACATCGGGCGCGAGGTCAGGCCTTCGTTGTCGCTTCCTGGCAGGATTGGATCTCGCGCCTGCTGCGCTGCA
>DATKJG010000199.1:0-3088 GCA_035543215.1 Phycisphaerales bacterium
GTGAGTTTCAGCCCGCGTAATGCCGGCCTGATGGGCATCAACGTCGATCTGATTATCAGCATGACGTTTGTGATCGGCTCGATGCTCGCCGCGGCGGCCGGCTTCCTGTACGCGCTGAAATACCAGGGCCAGGCCAAGCAGACCGCTGATTCGATGTGGGTGATGCTGGGCCTGAAGGCGTTCGTCGCCGCGGTGGTGGGGGGCATCGGCAACGTGCGCGGCGCGGTGCTTGGGGGGCTGCTCATCGGCCTGATCGAGTTCTTCGGCGTGGTGTATGTCTCCAGCAACTATCGCGATGCGTACGTCTTCGCGATCCTCATCATCGTTCTGTTGTTCCGCCCCGAAGGCGTGCTCGGCCGCGCGACGGTGGAGAAGGTCTGAACCGGGAATCGCCGCGACGTGAGCCAACTGCGAGAACAAGCCGCTCGAATGAAGCCGTCGCTGGGCGCCAGCGCGCTGCAGGCGGTCTGGCCGCTGGCGGCGTCGATCCTGATTGGTCTGATCATGTTCAAATTGATCGGCCCCTGGTCCGGCGGCTTCGCAAGCAAGGTCATGCTCGTGGCGGGCATCAACATCGTGCTCGCAGTGTCGCTGACAATCGTCAACGGCTTCACCGGGCAGTTCTCGATGGGCCACGCCGGCTTCATGGCCGTGGGTGGCTACGCCGCGGCGATGATCGTGTATTACGGCTCGATGCGCCTGTGGGGCAGCGCAGATTTCGCGGGCGGGGTACTCTCCAACGCCGGCGATCAGGTCTCCTTCACCGGCCCGTTCATCGGCAAGGGCGACTGGCTCTTTATCGTCGCCTGTCTCGTCGGCGGCGTCTTCGCTGCCATCGCCGGTTACATCGTCGGCCTGCCGAGTCTGCGATTGCGCGGCGACTATCTCGCGATCGTCACGCTTGGGTTCGGCGAGATCGTGCGCGTGTTGCTGCAGGGCACGCCCGACCAGATTCAGCCGTGGAAGGCTGCGACTGCCAAGGATGTGCCGCTGTACAAACTGCCGCTGATGCTCGGCGGGCCCAAGGGCTTCAACCTGCTGCCCATCTACACGACGCTCTTTTGGGTGTATCTCGCGGTTGGACTGACGCTGATTCTTGTCTATCGACTGAAGGCCAGTTCCTCCGGCCGGGCCTTTCTCTCGATTCGCGAGGATGAAGTCGCCGCCCAGGCGATGGGCGTGGACATCACTCGGTACAAGGTGCGAGCATTCGTGCTCTCGAGTTTCATCGCCGGCGTCGCGGGCGCGCTGTATGGCCTCGACATCGGCGCCATCTCCGCGACCGAACTTGGATTTCAGAAGTCGTTCGACATCATCATCATGGTGGTGCTGGGCGGCATGGGCTCGATCTCAGGCGCGACGCTTGCCGCGATCATCCTGACGATTCTGCCGGAGTTGCTGCGCGACCCGCCGCCCGTATGGCCGGCTGGCGCGTTCGTTCTGCTGGTGATGGTCATCGTGCAGGCCGTGCGCAAGCGCTGGAACATCAAGAGCCTGGTCGTCATGGCGATTGTCACGGCCGTGCTGGAAGCAGCCCGGCAGTATTGCGTGAGCAAGGGCATCAACATCGCTGAGTATCGCCTGGTGATCTACGCGCTCATGCTCATCCTCATGATGATCCTGCGGCCCGAAGGGCTGTTCGGCGTGAACGAGATCTGGGACTACCTTGGCCTGCGCAGCAAGAAACTCGCCAAGCGCGTACGGCGGTCGCAGAAGGGAGCGGCTGCGTAGATGGTCGCTGCGACTGCTTCGATTCTGATGGAGGTCTCCGGCCTCTCGATCGCCTTCGGCGGTCTGAAGGCCGTGCAGAACTTCTCACTGCGTATGCCCAAGGGTTGCCTGTACGGGCTGATCGGTCCCAACGGCGCGGGCAAGACCACCGTTTTCAACCTCCTCACCGGCGTGTATCAGGCGCAAACCGGCGAGATGCTGCTGGATGGCCGGCGGCTGAACGGCCTCAAGCCGCACCAGATCGCGGCGGCGGGATTGTCGCGCACCTTCCAGAACATCCGGTTGTTCGGCGAACTCAGCGTCATCGACAATGTGAAACTCGCCTGCCACCTGCGCGGCCGTCACACGTTGCCGGGGACGCTGCTGCGTTCGCCGTACTACGTCGGCCAGGAACGCGCGATGGCGGCGCGGGCCCGCGAACTACTGGCGATCTTCAACCTCGATGATCGCGAGGACGAGCAGGCCAAGAATCTGCCGTACGGCGACCAGCGCCGGCTTGAGATCGTCCGCGCCATGGCGACCGAGCCCAAGATCCTGCTGTTGGATGAACCCGCCGCCGGCATGAATCCGCAGGAAAAGAAGGTTCTCGCCGATTCTATCGAGCGCATCCGAAGGGACTTCGGCCTGACGATCCTGCTCATCGAGCACGACATGGGCCTGGTCATGGACATCTGCGAGCAGATCACGGTGCTGGACTATGGTGTAACGATCGCGGTGGGACCGCCGCACGAGATTCAGAACAATCCAAAGGTGATCGAGGCCTACCTCGGCGCGCCGATGGATCCCAAGGAGTTGCACAGGATTTCGTAACAACCCATGCCCGCGCCCATGCTCGAAGTGAAGAACCTGGCCGTGAAGTACGGCGCCATCAGCGCGCTGCACAAGGTCGACCTGCGCGTCGAACAGGGTCAGATCGTCACGCTCATTGGTTGCAACGGCGCGGGGAAGAGCACCACACTCCGCGCCATCGCCGGCATGGTCAAGGCCGCCGACGGCGACATTCTCTTTGAGGGCCGGTCGATTCTCGGCGAGAAACCGCACCAGATCGTGCGCATGGGCATCAGTATGGCGCCCGAGGGTCGCGGCATCTTCGCCAACTTGAGCGTCGAGGAGAACCTGAAGATCGGCGCCTACACGCGGCACGACCCCGAAGGCATCGCCAAGGATCGCGAGCGCGTCCTCGAACTGTTTCCGCGCCTGCGCGAGCGCCTCAAGCAGAACGCCGGCACCCTCTCCGGCGGCGAACAGCAGATGCTGGCTATCGCCCGCGCGCTGCTGTCCAAACCGAGACTGCTGCTGCTGGATGAACCATCGCTGGGTCTCGCGCCGCAGATCGTGCAGACGATTTTCAGGATCA
>DATKJG010000200.1:0-2608 GCA_035543215.1 Phycisphaerales bacterium
GGCAGCGCACGATGTTGGGATCGCTCACGAAGCTGAACAGCCCGCCTCCGCCTCCCGTCGCCAGGCAGTTGCGCACCCAGCATTCGCGAATCGCCGGCGCGCCGCCATCGATGTAGATGCCTCCGCCCAGTTCATGCGGCCCCGCCGGGTCGTTGGCATTGCCGCGCTGCACAATGAACCCGATCAGCGTTCCATCGTCGCTGACGTTGATGGCCCGCACCACGTTCCAGCTGTTGTCGCCATCGCCCGCATTCCCGATCGCCCCGCTCAGGATCGTCTGGTTCGCGACCGGATCGTTCAGCGACACGCTCGTCTCGCCGCCGACAAACCCGCCCACGATCTCCACGCCGGTGATCATCTCGAAACTCCGCGAGCGGTCGCCCGTGCCGCCATCAGGTTTGTAAGTTCCCTTGGCGACCCAGACCTCGGTGATCTCCGAGCCCGCCACCCTCGCATCCGCTAGCGCAGACTGCAGGTCGAGATACGCATTGCTCCAGCTCTGGCCATGATTCAGCCCGGTCGCCGCCGCATTCACATACCTCCGCGGCGGCGCGAACTCATGCGCACCGATATCCACGAGCGGCGCCGTCCCCAAGCCCGTATCCACCACGCTGGCCCGGTCCGAACGCCGATCCACCCCGCCAAAATCCTCGATCGTCCCCGCTGGCAGCGTGGCATTTTCGCCGGCATCGATGCAGGGCGACGTCGGCTGCAACCGGAAGTCGTCAACCGCAGGATTGACGAACATGGGGTTGAGGTTGATGTTGCCGGGTCCCGCGAAGCCGCCCTGCACGTTGCTGTAGCGCACGGTGATCATGCCCGCCGGCCCCAGGATCTGGCCGCCGCCGTTGTTTCGCACGATGCAGTTGGCCACGAGCAGCGGCACGGTCGCGCCGCCGTTGACCACGATGCCGGCCGCCGCATGGCCCACAACGTCGCAGTTGACCAGGGTCACAGCCGCGGTGCCGTTGACCGCAACGGCCAGCCCGCCGACGTTGTCGAAGACCTCGCAGTTCTTGGCCAATGCCGCCGACACCAGTTGCAGGCCCGAGCCAATGGGGGCATCGTTGCCCTCGAAGCGGCAGCCGTCGATGGTGGGATTGGAGGCTGCAGCGGCGTACAGCCCGCCGCCGTTGGTCCCCGCGATGTTGCCCACGAACAGGCACTCGCGAATCGTCGGCGCGCCGGTGGCGTACATCCCGCCTCCCAGTTGGGAGGCCTGGTTGCCGGAAATGATGCAGTTCTCGATGGTCGGGCTGCTGCCGACCGCGAGGATGCCCCCGCCGTTGACGGCAAAGCCGTTGTTGATGAGGAAGCCCTGTAAGCGGCTGTTGGGTCCCTCGGCAGACGTGAATCCCACCACCGGCGAGACGCCGGCCCCGTTGAGCGTGGTAAGAGCAGGATTGTTGAGGTCGGTGCCGCGCACGGTGACCGCCTTGCCGGCGAAACTGAATCCGGCGTAAATGCCCGGCGCGACAACAATCTCGTCTCCGGCGACAGCGGCATTGACGGCCTGTTGGATGTTGGGGAAGTCGGCCGGGACATTGATCACGCTGGCGTGAAGGCGGCCCGCAACCCCCAACAAGGCGAGTGATACTGCGATCTGGGTGCGGATCATCAATCGGTTCCTTTCTGAAGAATGGGCTTTGGCGGCCGCACGACGGGCCCGCCAGACTTGCCTCCCCTTCAGGAACCGCGAAAACCCCGTCCCACCGGGGCAACGAGTGTGAGCGATTTGCTCAATTCCTTCGCCCGCCTTGCGGCAGCCGCAGAGGCGATCTGTAATGGACGTCCCGCAGTGGGCGGCTCAGCCATTGATCGCCACACGCCCATGAGCCATCCGACCCTCGATGTCACGACGCACCTCACGCGACTGAGCGAAGGCGATCGCGCAGCCGCAGGCGATCTCATGCCGCTGGTCTACGACGAACTGCGCCGTATCGCCGCGGCCCACCTGTCACGCGAGCGGACCAATCACACGCTTCAGCCGACCGCTCTGGCGAACGAGGCTTATCTCAAACTCGTCGATCAGCATCGCGCCCAGTGGAAGGATCGTGCGCATTTCCTGGCGGTCGCGGCCGAGGCCATCCGCCGCATCCTGATTGATCATGCGCGCACCCACCGCGCCGCCAAGCGCGGCCATGGCGAGCACCGGCTCACGCTGTCGTTCGCCAGCGATGTGCCGGGTCCCACAACCGATGTGGACCTGCTGGCCCTGGAGGATGCGCTGGAAAAACTGGCGCAACTCAGCCCCCGGCAGGCGAAGGTGGTCGAGATGCGCTTCTTCGCAGGGCTGGATGTGGAGCAGACAGCCGAGGCCCTTGACGTCTCACCGCGCACCGTCAAGGGCGACTGGCGCGTGGCACGGGCCTGGCTGCAGCAGGAATTGACGGGAGAGATCGCGACGTGAACGACGCTGCGCCATCCTCGCCGCCGACGCCGATTCCCCCGGCGGCTTCGCGTCATCAGCGCGTCTCCGATCTCTTTCTCGAAGCCTGTGAACTTTCTCCACAACAGCGCGAGGCCTTCCTGCGCGAGCAATGCGGCGCTGATCACGATCTACGGCTTCGCGTCGCGGACCTGCTGAAGCATGACGACTCGGCGGCCG
>DATKJG010000201.1:0-7811 GCA_035543215.1 Phycisphaerales bacterium
GGGCGCCGTGGATTCTGTGGCAGGCGTGGCTGTTCATCAGTCCGGGCCTGTACCAGCACGAGCGACGCTTCGTGAACCTGCTCATGCCCGGCAGCGCGATTCTCACCATCAGCGGTGTGCTGTTGCTGTACTACTTCATGCTGCCGATCATGCTGTCGGTGATGATCAGCATCGGCGCGAATGTGAAGTTGCGTTCCGCGCCAATGGAGATCGAGCCGCGCGTGCAGGAGGCAATGACCCTCAAACAGCCGATCTTGACGCTCAGCGAGGCTCCGGAACCACTGGTCGTCGGAATGAAATGGAAGATCTGGCCCGACGAGACGCGCGCCTACATCGCCGTGACAAAGGAAAGCGGCGGAGTTGAGGCGGTCGCGCTCCCTGCAGGCAGCGTCGGCAGCATCGCCCAGCAGTTCCGCCTCTCCGAATACGTCAACTTCGTCCTGATCATGACGCTTGGCACGGTGCTCGGATTCCAGATGCCTCTGGTTGTCATGCTCATGGGATGGATCGGCCTGGCGACTCCAGAGTGGTTCAGGTCCAAGCGGCGGTACGCGCTGTTCTTCTGCGGCGTGGCGGCGGCAATCATCACTCCTTCCTCAGACTTCATCTCGATGATGGTCATGATGCTGCCGCTGTACGCTCTGTATGAACTTGGCATCCTCTTGCTCGTGCTGGCGCCGGCGTCGAAGGTCGTGGAAGGGCGCGTGTTCCGGCTGCCGCGCTGGCGGCGCGAGCGTCCGGAAGCGGCGGCTGCCAAGCCTGCCACGCCGTCGCCAACAATTGCACGCGATGCCGTTGGCGCGCCCGAGGACGATGAGGTTGAGTCAACCGGAGCGCGGCAGTGAGATCATCCGGCAGCGATCGAACCTGGTTGAGCATGGCGACGATGCGTCGCTTGCGCTCGCGACGGCTGCGGCGAATACACACGCTGGCCTCGACAGCAACGCCGACGCGCCGCACGCCCGAGAACGCCAGTGAACTCGACATCGCCATGATGCGCCGCGCCCTCGCGCTGGCCGACGAGGCTGCGGCGATCGGCGAGGTGCCGGTCGGCGCGGTGATCTATCGAGGGAACGAGATCATCGCCGACGCCTTCAACCTGCGCGAGTCCGGCAACGATCCAACGGCGCACGCTGAACTGGTCGCCATGCGCCGGGCCGGCGAGGCGCTGGGCGAATGGCGACTGACTGGCTGCTCGCTGGCGGTCACACTCGAACCCTGCCCGATGTGCGCGGGCGCGTTGGTGAATGCGCGTCTGCAGCGCGTGGTGTACGGCGCGGCTGACCCCAAAGCCGGCGCGTGCCACACGCTCTATCGCATTCCCGCTGACGCCCGGCTCAATCACCGGGTCGAGATCATCCACGGCGTTCTCGAATCCGATTGCCGGCGTCAACTGCAGGCGTTCTTCCGCTCGCGCCGCGAGAAGAAGCCGTGAGTTTCACAGAGAATGGGCTACCATCGCCGCGTGCCGAACGGTTCATCCATTCAACTCGTGTGCTTTGATCTGGGCGGTGTATTGATTCGGATCTGCCGTTCGTGGGCGGAAGGCTGCCGCGCGGCGGGCGTGCCGGTGCGCAGCAACTTCGCATCCGATCCAAGCGGAGCCAATGGAGATCGTCATCTTTCGCGTCGTCATCAGACCGGCCAGATTGCCTGCGCTCAGTTCTTTCAGGAAATGTCTGCATCCTGCCGTGGCCTGTATTCGCCGGCAGAGATCGAGCGCATTCACGATGCGTGGATCATGGGGGAGTATCCCGGCGTCAGCACCCTGATCGATCGAATCCACGCCGCGGGCGTCACAACAGCGGCGCTCTCGAACACCAATGCATCGCATTGGCGACAGATGCTCGCGTTTCCGGCGTTCACGAAACTCGGGCATCGGCTCGCGTCGCACGATCTCGGCCTGGTCAAGCCTGATGTGGCGGTCTATCGCGAAGCAGAGCGCCGTTTCGGCGTCGCGGGCGATCGCATCCTGTTCTTCGACGACCTGCCGGACAACATCGCAGCGGCTTCTCGCATCGGCTGGCGGGCTGCCACGATCGATCATGCCGGCGATACCGCGCAGCAGATTGAAGCGGCCCTGCAACAGCAGGGGGTGCTGTGACGATCAAGTATCGGCGGCGGCATTCTTCATGATTTCGTGCATGACGACGGTCGCGAACGAGCCGCGCGGCAGGTCAAAGGCCACGCGGATGTATTCACCGTGCTCATCCATGCCGGCATCGAGCGATGCGTGACGAAGCGGAACGGTCATGGGCCGGCGCTGACCTTCGAGCACACGCTTGAAGGCAAGGAACTTTTCAACGTCGAAGCCCGCGGCCATGAGCGCCTGCCGTTCAGCCTCGAGCGTCGCGCCCGATGGCATCAGCATGCCCGGCCCCCAGAGAGGCCCCGTCGGCGCGATCTCATTCGCGGTGAGGCGCTGCGCCAGTTCGCCCGATGCAAGCGCCTCAGCGGTGACGTGGAACATCGAGCGGTTCTCGTGCTTGCAGGCAAGGTCGCCTTCCGCCAGCGTCGCCAGGCATCCGGAACGGATGCGCTCATCCAGCACGCGGTTGAAGATCGCTGACTGCAGTGCGCTGATCCAGAACTCGACCGCGGTGTCGCCCACCGCCAGAAGCGCATCGCGCGGCCGCGTTCCCTTGGCGAGTTTGCGAATCACGATGAGTTCATTGCGATCGGCGGTGGTCCACTGTGCGGCAGCCTCATCGTAACGCCCGGCGTCGTACAACTCGCGGCGGGGTCGCTGGTACTCCTGGAAGCCGCCGCCCGCCTGCCCCAGCAGGAAGGTGCAGGCGTGCCGCCAGTCGCCCCGCAGCACGTACGCGCCAAGGACGTGGTTGTTGCCGCGATATCCAAAGCGTTGCTCGCCGAAGTAGTTCGGCACGCCGCCGCGCTCGAGTTGCCGCAGGATCCGCAGCGCCTGCGGCGCTTTCATCGGATCAACGTCACGAACCCGGATCGAGAATCGATTGCCGGCAAGTTGACCGAGGCGAAGCTTGTTGTGATGTCGATCGCGCCAGAGAATCTGGATGCGCTGGTGGTCGAGAGGCGTCTCTGGAATCTCGGCGCCGGGCAAGTGGATGGAGATGGTCTGTCGCGTGACACCGACCTTGTCCTTCATTCCCGCGAAACCGATCGAACCATCGCCAACTCCGAAATGGCGCCGCAGCACGCTCATCATCTCAGCGTGCGAGGTGTTGATCTTCTGTACGCCAAGGTACAGATGCTCGCCCGATCCGCTCAAGGGATAGAGCGGGATCTCGTCCACCAGGAAGTCCTCGGCCCGGACCTTGATACGGCCGCCGATGCCAGGCTCGCTCGTGGCGAACTGCTGCGGCAGCGGGCTGCCGATGCGCATGGACAGCGGCTCGAGCGGCGGCGGCAGTCGCTGACTTCGCGGATCGCGCGACGGAGCCGGCGCACCATCGTTGTTCGCCGCGACGTGATGGCCGCCTGGCGTCTGGGGCTCGCGTCCCTCCTGCCCCTCACTTCCAGTGCTCATCGTCGTCATCGTCATCGTCCGCCTCTCCCCCATCGTCGTCCTCATCCTCCTCGTCCTCATCCTCTTCGTCGTCAGCATCCTCAACGGCCTTATCGTGCTGTGTCTGTTCGAGCACATGTTCGGCGACGTAGATCGGCGCATCTTCCGCTACGCCCAGCGCGATCGCATCGGACGGCCGCGAGTCGATCTCGATCTCCTGGCCGTCCTGCTGGATCACCAGCCGCGCGAAGAAGGTGCCCTCGGCGAGATCGTTGATGACGATGCGCTTGAGCGTGCCGCCCATCTGTTTGATGACAGCGCCGAGAAGGTCGTGAGTCTGCGGACGAGGAATCTCGATGCCCTTGAGCCGGCGCTCGATGGCGAACGCCTCCGGCAGGCCGATGACGATGGGGAACGTGCGATCGCCATCCACCTCGCTGAGTTCGATGATCTGCATGTCAGTCATCTCGCGAATGAAGATGCGCGAGAGTTCCATGAGCACAGCCATCGTGAGGTTCTCCGCTTCGTTCGAACAGCCTGCCCTATCGTGGACGGCCGATCGGCGAAAGGCAAGTCCTGACGTTCGAAACCGCTATGGGGTCCTGGACTGTTCCATCAGAAGCATCAGCGCCTGCGTGCCCTTGCGGCTCAAGCCGTGCTTGCTGACCTGATCGTACAACTGCTTCGCCAGCGCAAGGCCCGGCAGGTCGAGTTTCATCCGAGTCGCTTCCTCCAACGCGATGCCGAGATCCTTGACGAAGTGCTCGACGTAGAAACCAGGCTCGAAATCGCGCCGGACGATGCGCGGGCCGAGGTTGTTGATTGTCCAGCCTCCCGCCGCGCCCGACCCCACCGATTCGATCACCTTCATGGGATCGAGGCCGGACCGCTGGGCGTAGATCAAGCATTCGCACGTGCCGACCATGCTGGCGGCGACGAGAATCTGATTGACCATCTTGGTGTGCTGGCCCGCGCCGGGCCCGCCCTGCAGCACGATGTTCTTGCCGAGCAGCCGTAACACCGACAGCGCATTCTCAAAATGTGCGGGGTCGCCGCCGACCATGATTGAGAGCGTCGCGTTGCGGGCACCGATGTCCCCGCCGGAGACCGGCGCATCCAGCGCACCGATGCCACGGCTGGCCGCCTCCTCGGCAATTCGTACGGCGAGACCGGGCCGGCTTGTGGTCATGTCGATGACGAGGCGCGGCGGATTCTGAGCGCGCAGGGTACCGCGCTCGCCCAGATGCGTCTGCTCCACATCCTGCGGGTAACCCACCATTGAGATGGCGATGTCCGCTCCCTCCGCGGCGGTTGTGGCTGAATCGGCCCATGCCGCGCCGCGCTCGAGCAGAGGCTGGGCCTTGCTCTTCGTCCGGGTATGAACGACGAGCGAATGCCCCGCGCTCATGAGGTGGCCGGCCATCGACGCGCCCATCACTCCCGTCCCGATGAATGCGATGCGCTCGGCGTCGGCCATGTGGATGGTGTAGCACAACCACACCAACGGTGCCACGACGCCGCGGCGTGCTCACTCAAACAGACCGTCGAACATTTCGCGTCGCCAGCCTTGCACCAATCGACCCGCCGCCTCGGCTCGGGCGATGCCCATGTCCAACGCTCGGATGAACTGTCCTACCTCGCGCTTGCTGATGGCGATCGCGGGCTCGATGCCGCGCTGCACGCAACGCTCGGCGGCGCGGGCCCACAACTTCTCGACCTTGTGGCGGTGTGACCAGCGATCGAACGGGGCGTCGATGAGTCCGTCGGGCAGCGGCCCTTCGAGGCCGCGCTGCGTCGCCTGCACGATCGCCGATCCCCAGCGCTGCTCGACCGGCCGCGGCAGTCCGCTGACGCGATCCAATTCCGCCACGCTGCGCGCAGGGTTGTAGGTCAGGTCGATCAGAATTGAATCGCGCACCATCGACTTCGGCGGCACATCCTGAGTCTCGGCGGCGAGCTCGCGCCAGGCGATGAGTTCGGTCAGGATGGCGAGTTGCCGCGGTGAGAGCGCCTCGACGCCGCGCACACGCGATCGCTGCGTGACGGGATCGACATGAAATCGCTCGGCAGCGCATGCCTGTCGGCATTCATCGAGCGCCGGCTCCAAGTTCCCCGCGGCAGCCGCCTTCTGCGCCAGCGTCTCGCGCAGAAGCAGCAGGTAGCGCACATCGTTGGCGGCGTACAGCGTCTGCACGCGCGTCAGCGGCCGGCGATCCCACTGGCTGAAGGTCAGCCCCGCGCCCGGATCGGCGTTGAGCAGGTCGCGCACCATGCGGGCCATGCCCGTGGGGTAGCCGCAGCCGCAGAACGCCGCGACGATCTGCGTGTCGAAGACGTTCGCGGGCGGCTGGCCGATCGAACGCAGCACGGGCTCCAGATCCTGCTCGCCGGCGTGAACAACTTTTTCAACGGAGTCGTCCGCAAGCAGACTCCACAAGCCGGTCAGGTTGAGATCATTCGTCAGCGGATCGATGATCGTGATTTCACTGGCCGTAGCCGTCTGGATGACGCAGAGTTTCGCGTGATAGGAATGCTCGCCGATGAATTCGGTGTCGTAGGCGAAGCGACGGGCAGCGAGAAGACCGGCGAGATGAGCATCGAGATCGCGCTGCGTTTCGACGACGGCCGGCTCGCCCTGTGGCACGAGATCGTGCTCAAGAATCGCCGGCATGGGCGACTGGGCGGCACCCGCATGGGCCTCGTCGTGGCTGCGCTGCCGATGCACGCTGCGACCATGCATCCACTTGCTCTTGCGCGGGCCATCGACCATCGCGGAACCTTCCCAGGCCGGACGCAACGCCGGCGATTGTCGCCGCGGCCGAGCAGAGATGTTCCCCACATCACCGGCCGGCGGGCGTGGGGGCCGATTGTACTGCCCGGCGGTCCGCGGTGTCGTCAGCCCGCGGCTCGGCGCTCCGGCCCGCCAGTCGGCGCTGCATGACGCCGAGCATCGCGGCCGAGCCGCACCAGACACCGGCAGCCGCCGCGCCCAGCAGGCCGATGGCCACCGCGTGAGAATCGCCAAGAGCCTTGCCCCAGGCGCCCAGGAGATCACCCGAGCGATAAACGAACGTGTCGATGAACGCCTTGCTCTTGTACTTGGCGTCGGGGCTGAGCACGGTATAGAGCACTTCGCGCGTCGGTCGATCGACCGCATAGTGCATCGAGCGCCGCAGAATCTGGAAACCGACCAGCAACGCCAGCAGTTCCCAGCGCCACATCAGGGCAAAGCCCACAAGCGTCAACACCGGCAGCAGCATGAGCCCCGCCATCACGCCCAGTCGTGTGAGCAGACGGCCGGTGAGGAACACTTGAGTCAACAGCGTCAGGACGTTCACGACCACATCGATCCACGCCAGCAGTTTCGTGCGCTCGGCTTCTTCGGCAAGCTCGCGCTTTACCACCGTCAACTGCTCGATGTACAGGAACGTGCTGGTGATCGTGAACAACAGCATGTACACCACCATCATTTGCAGATAGGGCGACTTGGCGATGAGTACGAACCCGGCCCAGATATTGCGATTGGGTTCGGGCGTGTTTGATTTCAACGCGCCCGTAATGACAGGCGATTCGAGGCCACATTCGGGACAGCGGCGCTTGGAGTTTGCGTCGATCGGCGTCGCACTCAGGTCGTAGCCGCAACTTGGGCAGACGTTCTGACTGCGCTCGCCGCGCTCGCGCTCGCGCCATAGTCGGATCGTGCATTGCGCGACGACCTCGAGAGCGACCACCGAAACCAGGATCACATTCACCGGTCCCATCGTCTCGGCCAGGGTCGCGGGAACCAGCCCGCCGAGGATCGCACCCAGCGTTCCTCCAACTCCGATCGACCCGAACAGGCGCTTGCTCTGGGGCTGCGTGAACGTGTCGGCCATGAATCCCCAAAACACCGACGTGCTCAACAGGTTGAACACGCTCAACCAGATGAAGAACGCGTAGCCCGCGGCCAGGTTCTTCGGCCCGGTCGGCAACACCGTCAGCAACAGCCAGAACACGATCAGATTGAGCCCGAAGAAGCGATACAACCAAGGCATGAACACGCGCCGCGGCAGGCGCGACACCACCCATGCAAATACCGGTGTGACGGCGAGCGTGGCGATGGTCGTGCCCGTCCACAGCCAGGGGAGTTTGTCGATGTCGCCGCGGATGCCGATCGTGTCACGGATCGGCCGCAGCAGATAGTACGAAAACAGGACGAAGAAGAAATACGCTGCGGACCACAGAAACGCCCGCGTCTCGCCCGGCTCCAGCAGCACCAGCCGCTGAAGCCACCTGCGCGAAGTGGCGCTCGGGTTCAACGGATCAGGCGGCGTTGGCCGGGTGAGTG
>DATKJG010000202.1:0-2158 GCA_035543215.1 Phycisphaerales bacterium
CTCCACAATGTGAAGACACCCATCGATGCGTACCGCTCAAAACACGCGGACTGAACCTTGATGCATGGCACGACGGTGGCGACCGCCGAGATGACCTGCTCGCAGTATTCGCCGATCGCTCTGGAACAATCCTCGGACAACCATGTCTCGCCGTCGGACCCGCCGTTGCGTCGAAGAAGGGCCGGTAGTTTTTCGAACACCGGATCAAGCCCCACGCACACAGGCGAACGCTTCGCTTCGATGGCCGCCAAGAGTCGATCGGCGGCGTGCGCCGGCGGCGTGTCAGCATTCATGCGCGGGAGTGTAGCGAGCCGGGCCGTCCTCGGCCCCGGCAACAGGCGCATCGTACAATCGCAGCATCGAACACAAGCCCGTGCATCTCGATCTCAAGAAGGATCGCGGCCTGACCATCGCGTGGGATGACGGCACGTCGTCGTTCTACTCCATCCTGTACCTGCGGAAGATGTCGCCTTCGGCCGACACCAAGGCACTCAAGGAGCAGATCGCGAAGAATCCCTTGACGGTCCTGCCCGCGAAGATCGCCAACCAGACGGGCCCGCTCACGGCACTCGACGCCGAGTTCGTCGGCAACTACGCCATCAAGATCCGCTTTTCCGACGGGCATGACACCGGGCTGTACTCGTGGAAGTACCTGCGCGAGATCGATCCGGCCACGCAGCATGGCCAGCACGCGCAAGGCGATGAGGCGAGCCGAAAATGACCTCACCTTCGATGAGACCGGCGGATTCGCCTGCGCAGCACGATGGCGAGGATCGCCTGCCGACGCTGGTGCCGCGGAGCGAGACTTTCGACGCCGCTGCGTTCGAGATTCCGCATCCCGCGCCGTTCCTGTGCGATCTGCGCATCACGCGCGAGCACCTGGGTACGGTGATCGAGCACGTGTCGAACATCGAGTACGTACGCTGGCTGGACCGGGCCGCGGAACTGCACGCCGACAGCCTCGGCTACACGCGGCAGTTCATGCTGGAGCGCCAGATCATGTGGTTCGTCGCACGGCATGAGATCGATTACCTCGCGGAGTGCTGGCTGGATGATGAACTGGTCATCGCCACCTGGGTGCGCGATTTCCACAAGGTCAAGAGCTGGCGCGACTACCTGATTGTCCGGCCGCGCGATGGTCAGGTGATCTGCCGGGCGGCGACGCTTTGGGTGCTGGTCGATCTGGCCTCGCGCCGGCCACGCCGCATCGAGCCCGAGATGTTCGACCGCTTCCGGCCGCTACGCTGACCTCTGACTTCTGACCTCTGACCTCTGGTAATTGCCGATGTACTCGGCATGCGTCTGGCGATGGTCATCGGCGAGCAGCGCCTGGCGATGGAGCAGCGCATGCTCAATCGCCTCGCGGTCGGCCTGACCGTCGAGGGGGTGCAGGTCATCCGAATCGTCCCAGAGGGCTTGCCCGCATCGCTGATCGCCGAAGGCGAGCGCCGCATGGCCCTGGCGCCGCGATTCGAGGCGCGGATGCGTTCGCTCCGCTGGACACGTCGCGTCCATATCCGACGGCTCGCCGAGGCCCTTGCCGACAACGTCCCCGATGCGCTCTATCTGCTGGGGCGGGATGCCTGGGCCTTCGGCCTGGACTTGGCGACGGAACTCGATCGACCTGCGATACTCGAGGCGTGGTCAGCATCGCAGGCGGCGTCGTTGCCCAGGCCTGCGTCGAATGCGCATCTTTCGGCCGTCACGGCCCCGTGCGAGGGCATCGCCAAGGTCGTGCGCGAGCGCGTGGGCGCCGACCTCACCGCCATCGTGCCGCTGGGCGCCTCGCCGCCACGTCGAGCGACGCAGGTGCTTGACGGCGGGCAGCCTCCTGCTGTCGCCATTCTCGGGGGCGCGCGTGATGTGGCGGCGTACGCCGTGATGCTCAACGGCCTGGCGCGCGTCATCAAGGAGCACACCGGGCTGCAGATCGTCATCGAGTTGCGCGGCCCGCACGAACACGACATCTGGCGCGTGGCGGAACGATCCGGTTTGATCGGCGCGGTCTCGGCGATCGGCTCCGCTTCGCAGCACCAGGCGCTGCTCACACGGTGCGACCTCGTCATCCTGCCGGAGCACTACGGCGAACTGCGCAGCGTGCTGCTGGACGTCATGGCAATGTCGGTGCCCGTGGTCGCTGCTGCTGATCCGGCGCTTG
>DATKJG010000203.1:0-3794 GCA_035543215.1 Phycisphaerales bacterium
GCCGACCTGCAGCACGCGTTCGGCTGGCAGCCCGGCGATGAGATCGACGATTCGAATCTCCAGCGGCTCGCCGCGCATGGGGAGCAGCGGGGCCATTTCGATCCCCAGCGCGCCGCGCGGCGTGTTGACCAGCTGGTCGCGCACCACCTGAAGCAGCCGGCATCGCTGTTCCACGCTGAGCGTCTCGCCGGCCAGCAGCGCGTAGATCTGCTGCCGCCATTGGTCCTTGCTGCGCAGGGCGTCCGAAGCGGCTTCGCGCTGGGTGAAGTCTTCGCTGTCGAGTTGATCGACGACCGTCCGCACCTCCGGTTCGATAACGACGTCCTGCAGCGAGTCGAAGTCGATGGGCGGCATCGACAGATCGATGGCGCTGAGCGCCTCCTGCTGTCGCCGCCATTCGCCGCGTCGGCCGCGCCGCACATTCACCGCGCCCGCAACGTCGCAGCAACTCAGGAGCATCAGCGCCGCCAGCACGATGCGCCAGCACGTCGAGCGTTGCGTGATGTCGAACCGACCGGCCATGGCCGCGTCTCCGATCCGGCGAGCAACCGACGAGCATCGATTCGATCGACCGACTCCGTCACCGCAGGGCCGCGCTCAGGCTCGCCGCACGCGGCCGCAGCCACTTCACCTTGCGTTCGACCATCTGCAGAAACGATGATCCGGGCAAGCGCGCGAAACTGCCGGTGGCGGCGATGGGCACGATGCTTTCCACGATCAGATCCTCCACGATCAGCCACGGAATCGCGAGCCGTTCCGACTCGCTCAGCGGCTGATCGGTCGCTTGATCATACCCCCGCACCACAGCCCGCATCAGTTTGGCGTCAAGGCTCTCGGGCCAGGTCGCGGGGTCGTCGTTCTCCCCCACCGCCATGGAGAACTGCAGGCACGCATTGGCGATGTCCACCGCCCGTGGCTCGATGCGCGCAGAGTCAAAATCCAGAACTCCGACTATCTGGCCATCGCGAAACAGCAGGTTCCCCGGATGCCAGTCGCCGTGCACGATGCCGCGCGGCCAGGACTCGAAGCCCATTTCCGTCACCCGCCGCGCCGCGTCGTAGTAGCCCACTCGCAGGAAGTCGATGGTGCTGTGCAGTTCGTGGCTGTTGTGCCCGGGCTCGGCGGCGCTGATGGCTGGCGGCAGCAGGGCCATCTTCGCGTCCAGTTCGGGCGTCGCGTGAAAGCCGCCGACGGGCGGCTCGTAACTGGTCGTGAAATCGATCATCAGGCGATGAAGGTGGCCGAGCATCTGGCCCACCAGCGACGCGGCCGCCGGGCTCTTGTCGTAGCGCGTGCCCTGCACGTAATGGAACATCTCGTAGGTGCGGCCATTGAACTGCAGCATCGAGTTGTTCTCATCGCGCGTGCCCACGAGCCCGGCCACCGGGTAACTGACGCGGGCCAGGTGCAGTTGCAGGTCGTGCGCGAACGCGACGCGGTACGGATCGTCCTGGCCGGGCGCGCGGCGCTTGAGGAGGAACTCGCCGTGCCGGCTGCGGATCTTGACCTTGGGCGAGCGCCGCGAGCCGCGGGGGAACGACTTGAGCGACTCGATCACCCCGATGTCATAGTGGCTGAGCACCATCGCCAGTTCGTGGGAGTCGAATCGCTCACGATGGGCGTCTTCGTGAGTCGGGCCGATCCGCGGCCGAAGAGGCTGGGGAACTGGGGAGGACATCGCTGCGAAAGTCAAAACGTCAAAGAAGTCCAAACGTCAGAACACAGATTAGCATCCGCCCGCGGACGAGTTCCTTTTCGACTTTTGACGTTTCGACGTTTCGAATTCCGTCGCTGTCACTCGACGTTCTGCACCTGCTCCTTGATGCGGTCGATGGCGCCCTTGATCTCGACGATGCGGCGGCTGATCTCGACGTCGAGACACTTGCTGGCGATCGTGTTGGCTTCGCGCAGCAGTTCCTGGCTGAGGAAATCCAGCGTCCTCCCGGAGGGTTCGTCGTTGGTGGCGCCGATGATCTCACGATACTGCTGCAGGTGACCTTCGAGGCGCGCGACCTCCTCCGCGATATCGGTGCGCTCGGCGTATATCGCCACCTCTCGCAGCAGATCCTCTTCGCGAACGCTCGCGCCGCTCTCTGCCAGAAGAGCCGCCATGCGCTGCCGCAACCGTTCCTGGTACAGCCCCACTGTCACCGGCACGCGCTGCTTGACGACCACCAGGTGCGTGTCGATGCTGCGCGCGTGCTTGTGCAGTTCCTCCAGCAGCATGCGGCCCTCGCGCTGGCGCATGGCGAGCAGGCGCGAGCAGGCTTCATCCGCCAGTTTCATCAACGCGGCTCGGGCCTGTTGCAGGCGCTCCTGCCCGCCGTCTGAGATCACCACGCCCGGCAGGTTGAGCAGCGCGCCAACGTCGATGCGAAGCGATTCGCGATCGAGCCCGTTGCTCGCCAGCACCGCCTGCAGTTGCCGCAGGTAACTCTCCACCGCGTTGGTGTTGATGACGGCAGCGGCGGAGGCCGACGTGTCTGAGAATCGCACCGTGACGATGATGCTGCCGCGGCTGAGCCGCTTGGCCACGGCCGATTCCAGTTCCGCCTCCAGCCCGGCCAGTTCATCCGGCAGCCGGATCTGCGTCTTGAAGTAGCGATTGTTGACGGACCTGATCTCGACCGCGAAATGCACGCCATCAACCTGCGATGTCGCTTCGCCGAAACCGGTCATCGAACGAATCATGGGCGGAGGGAGCCTTTCGTCACCGCGCGGGACGCGGTCATCAGATGCCGCCGCTGGGGCCGGGATTCGTGGCAGGCGGAGTCGACGAAGAATCGCCTGGACTCGTCGCAGGCGGCTGCGCGGTGTCAACCGCCGGAGGCGCGCCCGTGGTCGAAGCATCCGGTGCGTTGGTCGGCGCGGCGGGCTGAGTCGAGGCCGCAGGCGTGATCGTCGGCTGCGGCTTGGGGCTGGGGTCCATGATGTTGAGCCCGATCGCCAGCAGCATGTACAACACGAACGCCCCCACGGTCATCGCAGTGAGGGCATCGCCCACGCGTCCGCCAAAGACGGTGTCGGTGGAGCCGCCGCCCGCGCCGCCGAACGCGCCAGCCAGGCCGCCCCCCTGCGGGCGCTGCACGAGGATGATGAGGATCATCACCGCCGAGACGACGATGAAGAGAACGGTCAGGATAAGAAAGCCAACGCTCATGATGAAGTCGATCCGTTTTTGATTCTGGATTTTGGAATCCGGAATCCAGAATCCGAAGTCCAAACTCGAACACGAAGCCTGTCCCTACACTCTCGCGGTCCCCATCTTCGGCTGGGCCGCCGCGTGGGCGATGGCCAGGAAGTCGCCAGCCTTCAGCGAGGCGCCGCCCACCAGAAACCCATCAACATCCGGCTGGGCGGACAACTCGGCTGCGTTCGCCGGCTTGACCGACCCTCCGTACTGGATTCGCGTGGTCCGTGCAATGGCATCATCATAGAGCCTTCCCAGTTCACGTCGAATCGCGGCATGCACGGCCTGGGCGTCGGCCGGCGTCGCGTTCCGGCCCGTGCCGATGGCCCACACCGGCTCATAGGCGATCACGACCTGTCGCATCTGCTCGACGGGCACGTCCGCCAAGCCGGCCCGGATCTGGCCCAGCACGACGGCCTCTGTTTCGCCGGACTCGTGCTGCTCCAGTGTCTCTCCCACGCACAGGATGACCCACAATGCCGCATCAAGGCCCGCGATGGTCTTCAGATTGACCAGTTCATCATCCTCGCCGATGACGTGCCGGCGCTCGGAGTGGCCGCACAGCACGATCGCGACGTTGAGGTCCACGAGCATCTCGGCGCTG
>DATKJG010000204.1:0-2014 GCA_035543215.1 Phycisphaerales bacterium
AGCAGCGACAACTGGCGGTACGCGACGGCCTGTTTGGAAAGGTCGTCATACACGCACAGCACGTGCTTGGGCGTCTTGCCATCCTTGCCCTGCCACATGAAGTGCTCGCCCATGGCGCAGCCGGCGTACGGAGCGATGTACTGCAGCGGCGCGGGATCCGAGGCGCCGGCGCTGACGACGATGGTGTAATCCATCGCGCCGTTGGCTTTGAGCGTCTCGACCACGCCCGCGACGGTCGATTCCTTCTGGCCGACGGCGACGTAGATGCACACCACCGCATCAGGCGTGCCCCAGTACTGCTTCTGATTGATGATGCAGTCGACGCAGACAGCGGTCTTGCCGGTCTTGCGATCGCCAATGACCAGTTCGCGCTGTCCGCGGCCTACGGGGATCATGGAGTCGACGGCCTTGACGCCGAATTGCAGCGGCTCCTTCACCGGCTGGCGCGCGGCGATGCCCGGCGCGACGATGTCGAGTTTGCGCGTCTGCTTGGTGTTGATGGCTGGGCCGCCATCGAGCGGCTCACCCAAGGGATTGACCACGCGGCCGAGCAGCGCCTCGCCCACGGGCACTTCCAACAGGCGGTTGGTGGACTTGACGGTGTCGCCCTCCTTGATGTCGAGGTACTGGCCGTAGACCACCGCGCCGACGGTATCGAGTTCGAGGTTCATCACCTGGCCCATGACGGGCCCCTTGGCGGTGTCGAACTCCAGCAGTTCGCCCGCCATGGCCTTGGACAGGCCGTAGATGCGCGCGATGCCGTCGCCGACTTCGACCACGCGGCCGACCTCGGAGATCTCCAGCTCGCTGGAGAACTGCTCGATTTCCTGCTTGATGACGGAAGTGATTTCGTCGGTCTTGATCTTCACGGGTCTGTCCTTGGGTCAATGAACGTTCAGTCGGCGATGAAGCGGCTGGACTGGTCGCGGAGTCTGCCGGTGGACTGCTGGAGATCGCGCTTCATGCGCCGCAGGCGCGTGGCGATCGAGCCGTCGATGAGTTGATCGCCGATGCGCAGTTTCACGCCGCCGATCATCGCCGGCTCGGTGTACGGGTGCAGCACGGGCTCTTTGCCCAATGCGGTCTGGATGCTCTTCTGCAGGCCGCCCAGTTGATCGCGACCAAGCGGCGCGGCGGTGAACACATCCACCTCGATGCGGCCGAACCGCTCCTGCACCAGGGCATCGAAGCCGCCGGCGATCGACTCCAGGTGGCCCAGGCGGCCCTTGTCGTTGAGCACCAGCAGGAACCGGAGCGTGAGGTCCGTCACGCGGTTCTGGAAGATGCGCGTGAGGCTGGCCTCGCGCAGCGTCTTGTCGATGATGGGAGAGGAGACGAACTCGTCGAAGGCCTTGTCGCTGCGTGCGATCTCGGCGATCTGCTCCAGTTCCCCCGCCACCTCGGTGATCTTGGCCTGACCGCCGGCCGCCGAAGCCAGTTCGAACAGGCTTCGGGCGTATGTCATGGCAAGGGCGTTGGTGTGCGTGGGCATGAAGGTCACGAATCAGAGGTCGGAGATGCTGGTCAACGAGCCTTCGCCAATTCGCGGATCGATTCGTCCATCAGGTTCTGCTGGTCGCTCGGGCTGATCTCGCGCTGCAGGATGCGGCCGGCGATGGCCACGGCGAGGTTGGACGCCTCGGCATGCAGCGAGCCGATCGCGGCCTGCTTGGCCGTTTCGATCTCGCGCGTGGCTCGCGTCTTCATCTCGGCGAGGTCGGTCTCGTTGCGGGCCCGCAGTTCATCGGCCACGGCCTTGGCATCGGCCTTGGCCTTGGCGATCATCTGATGAGCCGCTTCCTGGGCCTTGGCGATGTCAGCCTGGTACTGAGCCTGTGCCGCCTCGGCTGCCTTGCGGGCCGACTCCGCTGCCGCGATCTCATCGCGAATCTTCCGCTCGCGCGCATCCAGTCCGCCGACGATCTTCGGCCAGACCTTCAGGTACAGGAAGCCGAAGGCGACCAGGAACACCACCAGGGCCGTGATCGCCGGTAACAGGTTGTTGACCTGGATC
>DATKJG010000205.1:0-2896 GCA_035543215.1 Phycisphaerales bacterium
ATCTGCTTGCCGAAGCGCATCATGTTGACCTGCGACTTCTTGGTCAGCGGGTGCAGCAGCGTGCGCACGACGATCACCAGGCCGATGATGGCCAGGGCCCAGTCGAAGAACACGAAGTCGTGCAGGACACCCAGGAACCACAGCAGCAGGTGGGCCAGCCACTGGAATGTGAGGAACGTGCAGCAGCCGGCCATGCTGTAGATGATCATGCCGGTCATGCGGAGCGCACTGAAGGCGCCTTGATCGAGCGCGTGCCGATCAAGCGGCCCGGCGTAGATGGCGACGTCAAACGCCTGCTCGGCGCCGGGCGCGACGCTGACCGCCGGGCTTCGCAGCACGGTGTAGAGCGTCTCGCTGCCCACGACGCCGACGTTCGAGACGCCGAGTTCAACCTCGTTGATCGAGTTCTCGATCGAATACGCGGCCGGCACATCGCCAGCCAGCGGCGGATGCACCGCCAGGCCGAAGTATCGATTGGTCGTGGCGAACCACGACATGCCCATGCTCGCGGCCCGCGTGTCGGCCGTGGGCCAGAGCAGAAGCGATTCAGCACGCTGAGCCGCCGTGGCCGCGCTCTGGCCCCGCTGATACTGCTTGATCGCGCTGCTGCGCTCCAGCACGTGCTTGTCGTCGGCCAGGACCATCGTCGGCCGGCCGAGCGGATCGGGTAGGTAGCCGAAATGCAGCCGGCGTCGCGGGATGTAGCCGGTGGCGTCCTCGGGCAGATCGACCGGCCCGTACTGCTGCCAGCGGATTTCGATCGGCGCGCCCGTGAGGTTCCTGATGCGCTGCTCAAGGGAGATATCGAATCCGGCCGCGCTGAGGGCGTAGCGCCGCGTCACGTGCGCAACGGGCTCACCTGCATCGTCAACGATGCGGCTCTCGAACACGCCCGGCGCCGTTTCGCTCCAGGCATCATCGTTGAGCAAGTCAACGTTCGTGCCGTTGATCGTCAGCCAGCGGCAGGCCATGATCGGCACGCCGCTGTACAGCCATTGCCCTCCGGCGCTGTCGAAGACCTTGCTCGGGCTGCGCGCCGCGAGCACATACCGATCGCTCTGTGGCAAGCGCGCCGGATCGAGCGGGCCTGATGCGCCGATCTCCTTCAGATACTTCGCGGCCTGCCGGCGCGCGAGCGAGGTCTGCCACATGTTGGAGAACTCGATGCGCTCAATGCCTGCGCCGAAGCGGGACAGGCGCACGTGCAGGACGTCGCGCCGCGGATCGAGCGAGCCGAGTTCAGCAGGCCCCTGCGCGCGAGAACCAAGGTCGTTGCCCGGCGCGACCGCACGCAGGCCGGGAATCGCCGGCGCGGTGGTCAACGATGGGCTTGTGGCCGGCGCCGCAGGCCCGGTCGCGGACGCAGTAGTGGCCGGTGCAGTCGAAGTCGGCGCGGCGCCGGCAGGCTGGCTCGCCGCAGGTTGCTGCTGCTGGGCGACGTTCGTCCCGTTGGTCGGAGCCTGGCCCATCCGGTTAAGACGCGACTTGCCATAGACCACGACCCATACGATGAGGGCTGCGAAGACACAGACAGCGAGGGTGAAAAGTATTCGGCGGGCGCGCTTGCTCATGATGAGGATTTTGGATTTTGGACTTTGGATTTTGGATTCAACGCGCCGCGGGATTCCCAGAGTCCCGGCAGTGTCGCTTCCAGCGTCCGCCATCGCATCCGACCTGCAGAATCTTGAATGTGGGATTTGAGATTTCAGATCTGAAGCAGCAATCCAAAATCCAAAATCCAAAGACCAAAATCGCTCAACGGCCTTCGCGCAGCCGCTCGCCCAGCCAGTCGCTGAGCTCGGGAATGTCGTGAATCTTGTTCACCACCGAGTCGATGTCATACTCCAGCCGGAAGAACTCGACGTGATCATCGTTGACGATCGCGTAACTGGAGCGCGGGTCGAGATCGCGCGGCTGGCCGACCGAGCCGGGATTGATGATCGCCTTCTCTCCGTTGTTCAACTTGTACTGGCCCTGCAGATCATCCGGCGGATAGAAGTCAGGCTCATCGGTGAACACGCCCGGCACGTGCGTGTGGCCGACGAGGCAGTACTTCTCCACGCGCTCGAAGATCTGCTGCATCTTCACCGGTGAGTTGATCGCATCCTCCGGAAAGAGGTACTCGTTGATGGGCCGGCGCGGCGAACCGTGCACGCACAGGAAAAGGCCGTCGTTGACGCGCACGCGCAACTTGCCGAGGAACTCCCAGCGCTTGGCCGCCTTGGCCGCATCGGCTTCCTTCTCGAACTGGGCCCGCGTCCAGTAGGCGGCCTGTTCGGCGGCCTGGTTGAAGTTGGTCGGCTCGTACAGCGCGCCGAAGTCGTGATTGCCCATCAAGGCCCACTCGCAGCGCTCGGCGACCAGATCAACGCACTCCACCGGATTGGGACCGTAGCCGAGGATGTCGCCGAGGCAGACGATGCGATCGACCTTCTGCGTGTCGATGTGCGCGAGCACCACCTCCAGGGCTTCGAGGTTGGCGTGGATGTCGCTGATGACGGCGGTGCGCACGAGGAGCAGGCCTTCCTGGGCAATCATGGCCCGAAGGACGAGCGGATAAAAAAGAGGCCGGCGGCGACCCGGGGGCTCGCCGTCGGTCGAATCGGGAATGGTAGAAAGCAGCCGCGCGAGCGTCAAAGCCATCTGTCAGGCATCGCGGGACTTCTCTACAATCCCCGCTCTTCACTCAGAACCGCACCTCGCTCCAGCAGGACAGGAACTCCGTGGCAGATACAAGGCATTACGATCTGGTGGTCATCGGCTCGGGACCAGGCGGGTACGTCGGCGCCATCCGCGCTGCGCAACTGGGCATGAAGGTCGCCTGCATCGAGCGCGACAAACTCGGCGGCGTTTGCCTGAACTGGGGGTGCATTCCCTCCAAGGCACTCCTGCACAC
>DATKJG010000206.1:0-2293 GCA_035543215.1 Phycisphaerales bacterium
GATTGCCGCCGTCACCGTGGCCGACACGATCAACATCATCGCGTCGCGCGACAACACGCTGATCGAGGACGTGAACGGCGCGTGGAGCGGCGGCATCATGCCGTGGGTCTTCGCGGGCAACACCAATCAGATCAACGCCGAGGACACACGACGCGGACTGGTGCGGTTCGACCTGAGTGCGATCCCGCTGGGCTCCACCATCAATACGGCGAGCGTGCGGCTGCGCATGACCAAGTCTGTGCACGCGGGAACGTACACCTACACGCTGCACAAGGTGCTCGCAGATTGGGGGGAGGGCACCTCCGAGGGCGCCGGCGGCAGCGGCGCCCCGTCAACCGCCGGATCGGCTACGTGGATTCATCGCTTCTATCCGGACGTATTCTGGACCACCTCCGGCGGCGACTTTAATGCGACCGCCAGCGCGAGCCTGAGCGTCTTCGCTACGCTGGGCTTCTACACGTGGTCGTCAGCACAACTCGCGGCAGATGTGCAGTCGTGGCTGGCCGCACCGTCGAGCAACTTCGGTTGGATCCTCCGTGGGAATGAAACGGCGATTACGAGCGCCAAGCGCTTCGAAGCCCGCGAGACGACGCTTGACGGTGACAAGCCCACGCTGATCGTGAACTTCACGCCCCCGGCGGTCTACGGGGCCTGCTGCTTTGGCGAATCGTGCATGCTGGCCGGGCCGGCCCAGTGCGCAGCGATGCAAGGCATCTACAAGGGCGATGGCACGCCCTGCCTGGCAGGAACCTGCTGCGCTGGAGACATCGATGTCTCAGGCACGGTCGATGTCAACGATCTTCTGGCCGTGATCACCACGTGGGGTCCGTGCCCCGCGCCACCACAGCCATGTCCGGCCGACATCGTGACCAACGGCGTCGTCGATGTGAATGACCTGCTTCAGGTGATCGCCAACTGGGGTCCATGTCAGTGACCTGAGCCTGTCAGTCGTTGCCCGGCTGTGTCGATTCGGCTATCATCGCCCTCACTGTTGCCCCCGCTGCGTGCGGGGGCTGTCATCTGGCCGCGTTCCGCAAATCGTGGCCGACACCCACAACGGAGTCCGATCGAATCATGTCGCAAGCTCAATCAGGTTACGGTTCAGGGGGATACGGTGGAGGCATGGGAGGCATGTCAGGCGTGCCCGGCATCGGCGGTCCGGGTGGCCCGTCCGCCGGGGGCCCGCGGCAGCGCGGCGCGTATCTCAAGACAGGCGTGGCCGAGGAGTTGTATGTGGACTACAAGGCCGTGGATGACCTGCGCCGCCTGATGACGCCCAATGGCAAGATTCAGTCGCGCAAGCGCCTGGGCACGACGGCCCGCGAGCAGCGCATGGTGGGCGTCGCGATCAAGCGGGCCCGCCACATGGCCCTGCTTCCGTACACCGACGCGACGCTGTGATACGCACGTCACTTGCGCCCCAGCCACTATGATTTGACTCATGGCTGAGCGCGAGCGGATTCGCATCACCGAGGTTGGGCCGCGCGATGGATTGCAGAATGAGGCGCGGGCGGTCTCGACCGATGTGAAGGTCGCGTTCATCGATCTGCTCTCAGCCAGCGGCGTGGCCGAGATCGAGGTCAGCAGTTTCGTCAGCTCGAGATGGGTGCCGCAGCTGGGCGATGCGAGCGAGGTGTTTGCGCGAATTCAGCGACGGAAAGGCGTGACCTATTCAGCGCTCGTGCCCAACGAGCAGGGGCTGGATGCAGCCATGGCACTCGCCTCGCCGCCCGACAAGATTGCCGTCTTCACCGCCGCCAGCGAGACCTTCAGCCGCAAGAACACCAATGCCACGATCGCGCAGACGCTGGAGCGTTTCGCGCCGGTGATCAGGCGATCTCGCGATGCCCGAAAGCCTGTGCGGGCGTACATCAGTTGTGCTGTCGCCTGTCCCTATGAAGGGCCGACCGATCCGCAGAACGTGTGCAGCGTTGCCGGCAAACTGCTTGACTTGGGCGTCGATGAGATCGACCTGGGCGACACGATCGGCGTCGCCGCGCCTTCCGATATCGACCTGCTCTACGAAGGCCTCGCCGGCCTGCTCAAGCCCGGGCAAACGACGCTGCACCTGCATGATACGCGCGGCACGGCGCTGACCTGCGCCTACCGCGCCTTCGAACTGGGCGTGCGCAGTTTCGATTCCTCATGCGTGGGTCTGGGCGGCTGCCCGTACGCGCCCGGTGCGGCAGGAAACCTCGCGACCGAGGATCTGGTCTACACGTTCAACAAGATGGACTGCGACACTGGCGTCGATCTGCAGCGACTGTTCGCGGCCGGCCGGCACATCGCTGCC
>DATKJG010000207.1:0-2299 GCA_035543215.1 Phycisphaerales bacterium
CGAGGCCCTTGAGCAGTTCGGTGATGCTGCCCGCCTTGCCGAGGAACCGCGCCTTCGCGTTCTCGAGCGCTGCGGGCTGCTGCGCTTCGGCGAATGCCGTGCGCGCAGTGGAGATCAGTTGATCGATGGCATCCATGGGAAAAAAAACGGGGCCGGCCGCCAAGGCCCTCCCCGTTCGTTCAGGCTGCACGCCTTGCGGCGTGCTGCAGTCATGCGGCGAGGCTGGACTTGACCTTGTCGACGATCGCCGCAAATGCCGGCTTGTCGAGGACCGCCAGGTCGGCGAGGACCTTGCGGTCCATGTCGATCTCGGCTTTCTTCAGGCCGGCGATGAATGCCGAATAGGTGATTCCGTGCTCGCGCGTCGCCGCGTTGATTCGGGCGATCCACAGCGAACGGAAGACGCGCTTCTTGGTGCGGCGGTCGCGGTAGGCATACTGCCCCGCCTTCATCACCGCTTCCTTGGCGACGCGGAACGCATTGCCGCGGCGCTGCGTGAACCCCTTGGCGGCGACCAGGACTTTCTTGTGCTTCGCGCGGGCGGTTACGCCACGTTTGACTCGAGGCATCGTCGTCTCCCTACGCGTACGGCATCATGCGGCGCACCGACTTGACGTCGGCCTCGTGCACCTGGACTGCTCCGCGCAGGTGACGTTTCGCCTTGGTGGTCTTCTTGGTCAGGATGTGGCGCTTGAACGCCTGGCCCCGCTTGATCGATCCGCTGTTGCGGACCACAAAGCGCTTGGATGCGCTTTTCTTGGTCTTCATCTTGGGCATATGCCCTCCTCTTCTGTCATGCCTGCAGGCGGCCGGTGGATCCGGCACTTGAACGGCCCGGTGGCACTTGTCGGTACTGCCACGCTGCCAGTCGCTGCCGGCAGCGTTCGAAACGACTTCTGCGACTACTTCTTCTTCTTCGGCGCCAGCATCATGACCATCTGGCGACCCTCCAGGCGCGGCATCGACTCGACCTGGCTGACTTCCTGCAATTCGCCGCGAACCTTCTCCAGCAGCCGCAGGCCCAGTTCCTGGTGCGCCATCTCGCGGCCGCGGAAGCGCATCGTCACCTTGGCCTTGTCGCCCTCTTCGAGGAACTCGCGCAGCTTGCGCAACTTGGTCGCGTAGTCGTGATCGTCGGTCGCGGGGCGGAACTTGATCTCCTTGACCTCGATGATCTTCTGCTTGAGCTTGGCTTCGTGCGCCTTCTTCTGTTCCTGGTACTTGAACTTGCCGTAGTCCATCAGGCGCGCCACGGGCGGATCCGCCGTGGGCGCGATCTCGACGACGTCGACATTGGCCTCTTCGGCCATGCGCAGTGCGTCCATGAAACGGACGACACCCAATTGCTCACCGTCGATTCCGACCAGTCGAACTTCAGGCGCGCTGATCTCGCGGTTGATCCGGTGCGAACGATCCTGTGCGATGGTCCCAGACTCCGAAAATGGAAAAAAACTAAGCCGTGCCGCCCACGTTGCGTCGCTGCGCGATGTCTTCCGACAGTCGCGCCGCGAAGGCGTCGATCGGCATCACGCCCAGATCGACACCGCCACGGGCCCGCACGGCCACCGTCCCTGCCTGCTTCTCCTTGTCCCCGACGACGAGGATGTAAGGTGGCTTCTGCAAACTGAGGGCGCGGATTTTATAGCTGATCTTTTCGTTCCGCAAATCAGCTTCGGCCCTAAAGCCTTGTTTTTTCAGACTTTGGACTACGGATACCGCGTAATCGGACTGTCCCTCGGAGATATTGGCCACCGTCGCATGGACCGGCGCCAGCCAGGGAGGCATGGCGCCCGCGAAGTTTTCGATCAGCATGCCGATGAAGCGCTCGAGCGAACCGACGATGGCCCGGTGAAGCATCACGGGGACCTGGCGGCTGTTGTCCTCGGCCACGTACTCGGCGCCGAGACGGCCCGGCATCTGGAAATCGACCTGCATCGTGCCGCATTGCCACTCGCGGCCGATGGCGTCCTTGAGGGTGTACTCGATCTTCGGGCCGTAAAAGGCGCCCTCGCCCGGCGAGATCGCGAACTCGACGGCGGAGCGACGCAGCGACTCCATGAGCGCGTACTCGGCCTTCTCCCAGTCGGCATCCGAACCGATGCGCTGTGCCGGCCGCGTCGCGACCCTGTACAGGATGTGCTCGAAACCGAAGTCGCTGTAGACCTTCTGCAGCAGCGCCGTGTAGGCGACGCACTCCTCGAGGATCTGCTCCGGCGTGCAGAAGATGTGGCCGTCGTCCTGGGTGAAGCCGCGCACGCGCATCATGCCGTGCAGCGAACCCGAGGGCTCGTTGCGATGG
>DATKJG010000208.1:0-5394 GCA_035543215.1 Phycisphaerales bacterium
CCGGGGGTCTTCAGATCCATGATGCGGATCACGCGGGGATCGCAGAGACTGATGTCGCAGGCGCCAGACGTCTCGATCAGCACGGTCTTGCCATGTGGGGGGTCGCACAGGCGCGACATCAGCGAATGCACGTTCTTCTGCAGCAGCGGCTCGCCACCAGTGATCTCGACGAGGTTGCATGCATGCGAGCACACCTCGGCGATGATGTCATCGAGCGTGCGGTTGCCGCCCTCGTGAAACGCGTACGCAGTATCGCAGTAGGCGCAGCGCAGGTGGCAGCCCGTCAGCCGCACGAAGACGCACGGACAGCCGGCCCAGGTCGATTCGCCCTGGATCGAGAAGAAGACCTCGTTGATTCGCAGCGATTCGGACATGGCGAGCCAGATGGTAGGGCGCTCACATCAGCGCGATCGGATCGACATCGATCGCCAGTTCCGCACCCGCGCGAATCAGCCCCGCGCTTCGCGCCGCGGCCAGCAGGTTCTGAATGGAGCTGGCGCTCGGCCCAATGACTTCGACCTGCTGACGATGCATGTCGGCAATGCGCGAGATCGGGCACGGCGCGGGGCCGCGAATGCGCAGGCTTCCCTTGGCGATCGCCTCCAAGCCCTCCGCCAGCGCCTTGGCGCGGCGTACGCACTCGACGTGATCCTCATCGCGCACCACGAAGCGGACCATTCTGGTGATCGGCGGCAGGCCGCTGCGCTGCCGCGTCGCCAGTTCCTTCTGCGCGAAGCCTTCGAAGTCGTGTTTCGCAGCGAGTTGAATCGCCGGCGTCTGCGGGTTGAACGTCTGCACGATCGTCAGCCCGGCATCGGCGCCGCGCCCGCAGCGCCCTGCCACCTGATTGACGACTTCGAAGGTGCGCTCCGCGGCGCGAAAATCCGGCAGGTTGATTGACGTGTCGGCGTTGATCACCCCCACGAGTTTCACGCCCGGAAAGTCCAGCCCCTTGGCGATCATCTGCGTGCCCAACAGCAGCCTGATCTCGCCTTCGCCGAAACGTCTCAGCGCATCGTGGAACGCGCGCGAGCCCTGCATGCTGTCGGAGTCGATGCGCAGCATCGTCCGGCCTTCGACCAGTTGCGGGAACGTGCGCGAGAGTTCCTCCTCAACGCGCTGCACACCCAGGCCGAAGATCGAGATGCCCTTGCCGCATTCCGGGCATTGCACCGGCAGTTTCTGCTCGCTCAGGCAGTGATGGCAGCGCACGTAGCCGCCTGCTGGCAGCTTGCGGTCGGCGTGATAGACCACCGTCACATCGCAGTGATCGCAGGTCATTGTCCAGCCGCACAGGCGCGAGGTGCAGGCGATGTAGCTGGCATAACCACGGCGATTGAGCAACAGCAATGCCTGGCCGCCGCTCTCAAGCGTTCTGCCCAACGCCGCTTGCAGCGCTGGCCCGATCAGGTGCACGCGCTTGTCCTGATGGGCGCGCTGGCGCATCTGCTCGCGGAAGTCGACGACCCGGACCGCAGGCAATGTCAATCCCGGAGCGCGATGCGGCAGCCGATGCAGTTCGTGCCCCCCACGCTTCTCACGGCTGTGTGCGTTGTGCCAACTCTCCAGCGACGGCGTGGCGCTGCCGAGGACGATCGGGCAGCCGGCGAGCTGCGCGCGGCGAATCGCGACATCGCGTCCGTGGTAGCGCGGAACCTGATCCTGCTTGTAACTGCCGTCGTGCTCTTCGTCGACAATGATGAGACCCAGCCGCTCATCGGGAATGGGGGCGAAGACCGCCGATCGCGCCCCGAGAACGATGTGCGCGCCGTCGCGCCCCGGATCGGACGCCATCACCCACTGCTGGTGCCGCTGGGCAGCCGTCAGTCCCGAGTGCAGCACGGCGACGCGATGATTCGGAAAGCGGCCGATCAATCGGCCACCCGTCTGCGGCGTCAGCGCGATCTCGGGCACGAGCATCAGCCCGACCTTGCCGCTCTCCACCACGCGTCGGATCAACTGGATGTACACCTCGGTCTTGCCCGAGCCCGTCACGCCGTAGAGAAGATGCGTGGAGAACCCGGCATCGAGGCGGGCCGTGATGGCGTCAATGACTCGCTGCTGCTCGCCCGTGAGCGATTGCGGCGCGCGTGCGTCCAGTGCATGTTCGATCCACGCAGCCTCGACCGTCGTCTTCTTCGATACTTCGAGCAGGCCACGCTCGATGAGTTTCTTGATTGAGCCCGAAGTCTGAAGCCCGGCGAGTTCCGCCAGCCGGCGTGCTTCGACCGGGCGCTCATGCTCGGGCAGTTTCGTCAGCGCCTCCAGCACGGCCCGCTGCTTGGAATTGAGTTTGGCGTCGAGCGGGATCGGATCGCCGAAGTCGATCATCGTCCGCCGTACCGCGCCGACATTTCGCTTGACAGCCGCGGGAAGCATGCTGGCGAGCGTCATGCCGATCGGCGCGCAGTAGTAACTGCTGATCCACTTGGCCAGCGCAAGCAATTGTGACGGCAATCTCGCCGCAGATGCATCGCGCTGCAGCACCGTCTTGATCGTGTCGGCATCGAGCTCCGTCTCGCCGGCAATATCGAGGATGTAGCCAGCCGTCTTCGTGTCGCCCCGGCCCAAGGGCACGATGACCCGATCGCCGGGCTGCAGCGACTGGTTGTCGGCGGTGATCGCGTAGGTCAGGCCATCGGGATACCGATCAACGCCGCGCTCAACCACCACGCGCGCAAACCCGACCGCCTTCTCGCTGGCGAACAGACCTGGCATGAGTCAGAGTGTAGCGGGATCAATGGGCTCGCCAATGCGAGTGACGAACACGAGCCACGATGGCCCGCGATGCCTGTGCATCGCTACAATGATTGCGATCCGCTCGATCCGCCGATGACCTTGAGAGACGGGCACGGACGCGATCGTCCCGGCTGTTCGAGCGACGCCTCACGCATGATGCCGTTATGACTTCGGAGCCATCCAGTGCGGGCCACCCCCCCAAGCCCGCAAGCCAGAATCTCCCCGCCCGAGCCCCCGCCAGCGCGCCGCTTTCCGTGAACGGATGGAACGGCGACTACATCATGGCGATGTACGAACAGTGGGCGGCCGACCCCCATTCGCTCGATCCGCAGTGGCAGCAGTTCTTCACCGGCTTCGATCTGGCGAACCGGATCATGCCGGACGAGGGGAATCGCGGTGCCACTGCCGCGCGTTCGCCCTCGGCTGCAGGCGCCATCAACTATCCCAAGCAGAGCAATGTCGATGCGCTGATCTACGAGTATCGCGACGTCGGTCACCTCGCTGCCGACCTCGATCCCCTGGGCACGAGGCGCGAGCTCCCCGCAGACCTGCGCCTGGAATCGTTCGAACTCTCCGACGCCGATCTTGACCACGTCTTCGATCCCGGCACGCTGCCGCTGCCCGGGCCCAGCCGGCTGCGCGACATCATCGAGTTCCTCACGCAGACATATTGCGGCACCATCGGCGCCGAGTACATGCACCTGCAGGATCGCGAGAAGGTCGCCTGGCTGCAGCAGAAGATGGAGCCGCTGCGCAATCGGCCGCAGTTCTCGCAGCAGCAGCGGCAACGCATCCTGCAGTCGCTGGTCGAGGCCGATGGCTTCGAGAACTTCCTCGACACGCGCTACAAGGGCAAGAAACGCTTCGGCCTCGAAGGCGGCGAGACGCTCATCCCCATGCTGCACACCATCGTCGAGAGCGGCCCCGCGCTCGGCGCCAACGAGTTCGTCTTCAGCATGGCTCACCGCGGCCGCCTCAACGTGCTCGTCAACATCCTCCAGAAGACCTACGACCAGATCTTCACCGAATTCGAGGAGGCATGGGTCGAGGATTTCGTCGAGGGCGGCGGCGACGTCAAGTACCACCGCGGCTACTCATCCGATCTCACGCTTCCCTCGGGCGACAAGGTGCACCTGAGCCTGGGCGCGAATCCCTCGCACCTTGAGTTCGGCCACAGCGTGCAGGTCGGCCGCACGCGCGCCAAGCAGCGCCTGCGCGGCGATCTCGAACGCAAGCAGGTCGTTCCCATCCTCATTCACGGCGATGCCGCGTTCCCCGGGCAGGGCATCGTCGCCGAATTGTTCAACATGATGAACCTCGATGGCTACCGTGTCGGCGGCTCCATCCACCTCATCATCAACAACCAGGTCGGCTTCACCACCGATCAGAAGGATCTCTTCAGCGGCCGGTACTGCACCGACATCGCCAAGTTCGTCGAGGCCCCGATCTTCCACGTCAACCTCGATGATCCGGAAGGCTGCGCGTTCATCGCGCACATCGCCCTCGAGTGGCGGCAGAGATTCCAGTCCGACATCGTCATCGACCTGTGGTGCTATCGGAAATACGGCCACAATGAAGGCGATGACCCCACGCTCACCCAGCCGCAGATGTACGAACGCGTGCGCGCCCGGCAGCCCGTATTGCAGAAATACGCGAAGCTATTGATCGCCGATGGCGTCATTGGCGAGGCCGAGTTCAAGTCGCTGTACGAGGAAGTCCGCATCGACATGGACTCCGCGCAATCGCGCGCCAAGGCCCAGCCGGTCGATCCCATCATCGATCCCTTCCGCCTGCAGTGGGTCGGCCTGACCGAGAAGTACTCGTCCACGCAGCCCAACACCGCGGCTTCGCGCGAAGCCATCGAGCGCGTCGCGAAATCGCTCGGCTCCGTGCCTGAGGGCTTCGCTCCACACAAGACCGTCGCCAAACTGCTGCAGTACCGCGCCGAGTCCGTCGCCAAGGATGAAGACCTCAACTGGGCCATGGGCGAGTTGCTCGCCTACGGCACGCTTCTACTCGAAGGCCACGCTGTGCGCGTCACCGGACAGGATGTCGAGCGCGGCACGTTCGCACATCGCCACGCCGTTCTCTTCGATCAGCACACCGGCGCCCCCCACATTGCGCTGAACGCGCTCAGCGAGACGCAGGCCAAGTTCTGCATTCACAACAGCCCGCTCACCGAGAACGCCTGCGTCGGCTTCGAGTACGGCTACTCCATGGCCGACCCGCGCATGCTCATCGTGTGGGAGGCCCAGTTCGGCGACTTCGCCAACGGCGCGCAGGTCATCTTCGATCAGTTCATCGCCTCGGCCGAAGCCAAGTGGCAGCGCTTCAGCGGCCTGGTGCTGTTCCTGCCTCACGGCTACGAAGGCCAGGGCCCGGAGCACTCCTCTGCGCGGCTCGAGCGCTTCCTGCAACTGTGTGCCGACAACAACTTGCAGGTCGTCTACCCGACGACGCCCGCGCAGATGTTCCACGTCCTGCGCAGGCAGATGAAGCGCAACTTCCGCAAGCCGCTCATCGTCATGACGCCCAAGAGCCTGCTGCGGCTGCCCGCCGCCGTCAGCCGCGTCAGCGATCTGACTGAGGGCCAGTTCCGCCGCGTGCTCGATGATCCCCGCCGGCCCGATCCCGACAAGGTGCATCGCATCCTGC
>DATKJG010000209.1:0-4542 GCA_035543215.1 Phycisphaerales bacterium
ATGGACTTCGAAATGCAGGAGTAGGGGCCCTGATTGCGGGAATTTCGCGGTTGACTTGTAAACTGGCGCGCAGGCACTACGCTTATGTTCTGCATTGCTGCTCCGCTTCATGATGATCCGGGGCTGTCAATATGAATCGGATGTAATTCGAAAGACAGCAATCTCAACAGGAGCGATACCCATGGCAAGAAAGAAGAAGAGGCGCGGTCGACGCCGCGGCCGTCCCAGCGCGCTGGCCCGTTTGACCGTGGCTGACCTGATGCGCGAAGTTGAACGTCGTCGCGGCATGATGAGCGACCTTGCGTCGCAGCGTGATCGCTTGCAGAGCGAACTGGATGCAATCAATGCCGAGATCGCCGATCTCGAGTCCATTGGCGCCAGCGCGCCGATGGCGCCTCGTCGCGGCCCCGGCCGGCCGCGCGGCAGTGGCGGCCGGGCGCCGCATCGCATGGATGGACGCCGGCGCGGCCGCGGCGGCAACGAGCAATCGCTCGCGCTGGCGCTGCACAAGCTTCTCCAGGGCCGCACACTCGGCGTCGCCGAGATGTCCGATGCCGTGCGGAAGGCCGGCTACAGGACCAAGAGCCCGAACTTCCGCACGATCGTCAACGCGGCCCTGCTGGCCAAGGGCAATCGGGGTCTGTTCAAGAAAGTGTCGCGCGGCCAATACACTGCGAAGTGAGATATGAATCGGTTCGTATGCAACTCCCGTCGAACATCGGCGGGAGTTGTCATTTGCTCATGATGGATCATGCAAGGCATCGTTGCCGCGATACACTTGCATCATCACATGGCGAAGTCAGGCGACCAGTCCGACAAGTTCAATGCATCCATGCGGATCATTGTGCTGTATGGACCGGAGCGCTTCCTCGTCGAAGAGCACACCCGCCGCATTGCGGAGATGCTGGATGAGCGTTTCGGCGGAGTCGAGCAATTCAACTTCGATGGCGGCACAGCCTCGCCGGCCGCGGTGCTGGATGAACTCCGAAGTTACGGCCTGATGCAGAAGCACAAGCTCGTCGTGCTCGATAACGCCGATCAGTTCCTCGCCGGCGGCCGGGGCGCCAGCGAAGACGATGAAGGCGAGGAAGGCGACGGTGACAGCGGGGGGGCTGGCGAGGAGCGCACTACGCGCCGGCCGCTGATGGAGCGCTACGCGGAGAATCCCGTCGACGACGCCACGCTGGTCATGCGGGCCGCCACGTGGCGCAAGGGCAATCTCGACAAACTGATTCTGAAATGCGGCACCATCGAGGAATGCAAGGAGCAGCCGGCTGACGCTGCGGCCAGGTGGTGCATCAAGCGTTGTGCCAAACGATACGACGCGACGCTCGAACCCGATGCGGCTTCGCTGATGGTGGCGCGCCTGGGCCCATCACTGCAGCGGCTCGACACCGAACTGCTGAAACTCGCATCGATGGCGGGCAAGAACAAGGTCATCACCCGGCAACTGATCGATGAGAACATCGCCCCCAGCCTCCAGGAGAAGGCCTGGGAGATTCAATCCGCTGTCGCCAGCGGCGATGCAGCCGAGATGCTGGGCAAACTGCACGACCTGATGGACGTCTCGCGGCAGGAATGGGTGCCGATCTCCTGGGCTATCACCGACCTCATGCGCAAGGAACACGCGGCATCGCACCTGATGCAGCGCGGCGTCAGCGGCCAGGCCATCGCGCGGCAACTGCGCTTGTGGGGCGATAGCATCGGCGCCGTGCTCGACGCCGCAAGGCGCGGCGAGCCGCTGCAGTTCGCGCAACTCCTGCGCGAGTCGATCCAGGCCGATCACCATTCAAAGAGTGGCGTGGGCGAGCCGGAGCGCAATCTCGAGACGCTGCTGGTCAGGATTTCGGAAGCAGCTGCGACCTGAGAGGCCGCGTCCTGCGATGAACAGCGATTCCACGATGCTGCAGCGCTGGCTCGATGTCGCGATCGAACAGGCGGAGAAATCCTGGCGCGAAGGCGGCATTCCCATCGGCGCGGCTTTGATCGATCCCGGAAGCGGGGGGGTCGTGGCACGCGGACACAACATGCGCGTGCAGTCCGGCGATCCGACCGCTCACGCCGAGGTCGTGTGCATTCGCAACGCCGGCCGGCGGCGCGACTGGCAGCGGCTCGTGCTGGTCTCGACGCTCTCGCCGTGCTCGATGTGCTCAGGCACAGCCCTGCTCTTTCGGATTCCCCGCGTCGTCATCGGCGAGAACCAGACCTTCCTCGGCGCCGAGGATTGGATGCGGGCCGGTGGCGTCCGCATCGATGTGTTGAACGATGCGCGCTGCATCGAACTCATGCGCAGGCTGCAGCAGGAGAAGCCCGATCTGTGGGCGGAAGATATTGGCGAGTGATCGGCGTGCGGCCGCGGCAGGCCGTCACGCGATCTTGCGCTGCACCTGCTCCAGCGGCATGGGCACGCGCTCGGTGGTCATGTCCATCAGCGATTCCAGCCGCGGCAGACGGCGGCGGAAACTCACGCAGATCACGTTGACGCCCAACTGGTTGTCGCGCAGCAGGCGCTGAACCTCGACCACTTCGTCCATCGGCCCGGCCGGCTGGGGCATCGGAAACTGCACCTGCAGCTCCTGGCCAATCTCGAAGTTCTCCGTCGAGCCGCTGGTGTGAATCCTCATCCCCGTGGCGCTGATGTCGGCGAGCATTCCGACGATCGTTTCGCGCACGCGGCCGCCCTGAATCTGCACATCGGGCGCGACGGCGGGATCGATGTCGGCCCGCGGCTCGCGCCGCCGGTCATCGAAGCGCAGCGCATCGGGCAGCCGCAAACGGTAGACGTACATCGGGCCCTTCGGGCCGTTGCATTTCACACGGCCCAGGCAGCGCGTCTGGGCGGTGATGCTGGTGCTGCGCTCGACGAACGAGATCTTCATCGGATCGCCATCGGCCAGCGGATAGATCATGCCGCTCATGTACGGCTGGTTGACGACCAGTTCATCGCGCGTCACCTGCCAGATCGTCGTGCCGGCGACCAGTCCCTGCGGGGCCTCGAGGACGATGCGCGCGCGGGCCTTCATCGCGCTTTGCAGCGCGGTGCGCACGGCAACCCGGTTGTCGGGGGTGTCCGACGCGTTGCGTCCCAGGATCTTGTCAAGCCAGGCGGGCATCAGCGTCTCGCTGCTTTCGGCCAGCCACAGGCGCGAGTTCATCGAAGTCCTGAGGACCGACGTGCGTCAGCGGCTTATCGGAATGCCGTCCTGCCTCACTGTCCCGGGAACCGATCGCCCGCCGCCTGCTTGATCGCCTGCTCCAGCGCCTGCTGCAGATACGGGAGGTCTGCTCCGGTTTCCACGCCCGGCAGCAGGCTCTCGAGTTGGCGCACGAGGTTCAGGCTCAGCCGCCAGCGATCCTCTCGCAACTGCCGCATCTTCTGGCGATAAGGCTCGTAGTTGCGGCTGGCCAGCGTCGAGGCGAATTCCTCGCACCAGTCGCGATAACGCCGCTCCATCTCCGCGTTGATCGCGTCATACGAAGCGGTGTAGGCGCTGCACAGCGATTCGATGGCCGTTCGCTGCGCCTGGTCGATCGCGTTCGATTCCAGAATCTGCGCGCAGGCGCGATGAGCGCGGAACTGATCCTGGTACACGACCGGGAACGCCTGTTGCCGATACGCCTGCAGAAGCGCCTCGGCACGGTCGGCCGGCAGGGCCTGCATCAGCGATGGCAACGTCGCCTCGTTCAGGTCCGCGATCCGGCGTTGCAGTCGAACGCTTTCAGCCAGCATCGCCGTCCGCTTGGCGCTGGCCTGAATGCTGCGCTCGCGCAGGGCTTCGGGCGGCACGGGCTGATCGTTCTCCTCGCGCTCGCTCCACGCCACCAGTTCCAGCATCGGGATCCGCACATCGGTCATCGATCGATCGAGGGCCACGATCAGCGGCGTGATCTGGGCTTCGTAGTCGCGCAACACGCCATCGACAGCCTGCAGGATGTCGGGATCGGTCGTCAACTGCCGGACGAGCGCGGTGAGATCAATGCGGGCCGGCCGCATCATCCATGTCACCTGCGTAGTGCACAGCCCGCGCTGCCGCTGATTGCGCACTCGCGCCATGTCCGGCTTCTGGGTCTCCGCCAGCACCGTGTCGAGTTCCGCGAACAGGACGCCATCGGCCTGCTCGATCTCGCGCCGCATGTCACCCTGCTTGTCGTACAGGGCCTTGGAGGCGCGGGCCGCCTGGAACGTGCGCGGGTGATCCCGCCGCGCCACGCCTGCCTGCACGTTCAATTGATCGAGCGCCGAACTGCCCGCCTCGATGATCTGGCGCAGTCGCTCCATGTAGCGGCCATACGCCTGGTTCAGCAGCGCCTGCTGCGGAGCCGCGAGCGTCAGAAACTCGCCGAATCGCTGCAAATCAGCCGGACTGATCGGCGGCGGCAGAGGCGCGCCGATGCGATGAGGGGTGTTCGCCTGCGGGCCCATTTGGCTTGCATCCAGCCCCACGCCCGGCTGCTGCGCCACGGCGCCTGCGGGAGGCAGCAGGCACATCGCCAGAATCAGGCTGATGATGGTGAGGCGCATGGCTGTCACACGATTCAGTC
>DATKJG010000210.1:0-4599 GCA_035543215.1 Phycisphaerales bacterium
CCGGCGTGGCGACGGCGTTCATCCTGCCGCTGCGAATGATCGAGGACTGGGCGGCCGGGCAGCCGCGTGCGCGCATGCTGTGGCTGGTGCCGCTGGCCCCGATCGCCGGCGCGCTGGTCACCGGCGTGGTGCTGACGATCATCCGGGAGACCTCGATGCCGGGCATTCCGGCCGTGATGTACTCGATTCATCGGCGGCGGGCCCGGCTGGACCTGCGGCTGGCGCTGGCGAAGTGGATCGCCTCGACGTTCACCATCGGCTCGGGCGGGTCGGCCGGGCCCGAGGGGCCGATCGTGACCATCGGCTCGGTGATCGGTTCGAACTTCTCGCGCCTGGTTCGGGGGAGCGCGCAGGATCGCGTCACCCTGCTGGGCTGCGGCGCGGCGGCGGGGATCGCCTCGGTGTTCAACGCGCCGATCGCCGGCATCTTCTTCGCGCTGGAGGTGCTGCTGCGCGATTTCTCCATGCGCACCTTCACGCCAGTGGTAATTGCGGCGGTGATTTCGACGGCGTGCACACAGGCGATGCTGGGCGGAGACGATGCGCTGTTCGCCCGCGCCGTGGAGTTCGGAGCGATCACCGGCACGTTTCACATGATCGAGATTCCCAACTACCTGCTGCTGGGCGTGATCGGCGGCTGCGCGGCGGCGTGGTTCACACGCGCGCTGTACCGCGTGCAGGGGTGGTTCGATGCGTTACGCGGGCCGGCCATCATCAAGCCGGCGATCGGGGCCGCGATGCTGGGCGTGCTGGGCCTGGCGTGGATCGTGCTGATGGAGTCGCCGCGCGGCGCGCCGGATTTCTACGGCAGCGGCTACGCGGCGGTGCAGGCGTTGCTCTCGCCTTCGATGTACCTGACGGAGGGCGGCTCGCTCCTGGGTTGGAACCTGCTGGTGACGATCGTGCTGCTGGGCGCGATCAAGGCCATCGCGACGTGCATGACGATCGGCTCGGGCGGATCGGGCGGCTTGTTCGCGCCGTCGCTGCTGATGGGCGCGTGCGCGGGCGGCGCGGTGGGCTACGTCGTCAATGCGCTGGCGTGGTTCCCCGCTGCCAATCCCGCCTACTACGCGCTGGTTGGGATGGCGGCGATGCTCGCGGGCACGGCTCACGCGCCGCTCACGGGCATGCTGCTGGTGTATGAACTCACGCGCGACTACGCAATCATCCTGCCGCTGATGCTGGCGACGGTCATCAGCACGATCGTGGCGCGCCTGATTCATCCCGACAGCATCTACACCGCGAAACTGACGCAGATGGGTGTGCGCGTGGGCTCGCTGAGCGATATGACGATCCTGCGGCGGCTGAGCGTGCGCGATGTGCCGCTGCTGCAGGTCGTTTCCGTGCACGAGAACGAGACGGCGCAGCACCTGCTGGAACTGAGCGAGAAGCACCTGATGCGGGATTTCATCGTGGTGGACGATCGCGACGGCTACGTGGGCATGGTGACGGGCGCGGACCTGGCGGCGGCGCTGGTGTATCGAGAGGCGATTCCGCTGCTGACGGTTCGAGAACTCATGCGCACGGATCTGCCGACGCTCACGCGCGACCTGACGCTGGATGTTGCGCTGGACCGATTCTCGCGGCACGATGCCCAGAGCCTGGCGGTGCTGGGGACCGGCGGGGCCGTGCGGGGCCTGATCACGCGGACGCAGTTGATGGAGCGGTATCAGAAGGCGCTGGAGGAGAGGCACTAGGGATTGACGATTTGGGATTGACGATTGACGATTGAGCGCTCAATCGACAATCGTCAATCGTGAATCGTCAATCCGACAACTCCTTTCCCCGTCGCCTGCGCCTGACGCTGGGCCGCGATTTTCTGGCGGCGCGGCGCGGCGGCGTGCGCGCCAGCGCCGGGCCGCTGCTGGTGCAGGGCATCGCGAATGAGGCCGGCGTCACGCGGCTCGGGCTGTCGATCTCAAGCCGCCTTGGGACGGCGGTCGCGCGCAACGCGCTCAAGCGGCGGCTGCGGGAGGCATTTCGCCTGACGCGGATGGAGATGCCGCAGGGATATGATCTGCTCATCAGCGCCCGAGCGCACGAGTTGTTGAGCCTCGTGGAGTATCAGCGACTGGTGCTCGAGGCGGCTGGCGAGGTCGATCGCACATGGCGGAAGAAGATGCAGCGACGATCGAAAGCGTGAGCGAATCAGCGAAGGTCAGCATCTTCGCCTGGCCGCTGATCGCGCTCGTGCGGCTGTACCAGGCGACGCTCGGGCATCTCATGGGCGGTCACTGCCGCTTTCATCCGACGTGTTCGCACTATGCCATCGAGGCGCTCAAGATCCACGGCGCGCTGCGCGGCGGCTGGCTGACGATCCGACGCGTGCTGCGCTGCCATCCCTTCGGCGGCAGCGGGTTCGATCCGGTGCCGCCCCGGAATTGACCACGAACTTCTCCGTGCACTCCGTGATCTCCGTGGTACAACTCCGTGGATATGCCGCGCACCTATCCGCCCGCGATCATCGCCATCGGCCGCAATTATGCCGATCACGCCGCCGAGATGAAAGGAACTGTTTCCGAGAAGCCGGTGGTGTTCATGAAGAACCCGGCTTCGGTCATCGGCGACGGCGAGCCGATCATCATCCCGCGCATCTGCGACGAGCCCAATGAACAGGTTGATTACGAGGGCGAACTGGCGGTGATCGTCGGCCGGAACGCGCGCGATGTGAACGAGGCCGATGCGATGGAGTTCGTCAGCGGCTACGCCATCGCCAACGATGTCAGCGCCCGGTGGTGGCAGAAGTCGGGCTCCGGCGGCCAGTTCGTGCGCGGCAAGAGTTTCGACACCTTCTGCCCGCTGGGACCGCCCACCTCAGCCGCGAAGATTCCCGATCCGCAGAAACTTCGCATCGAGACGCGCCTCAACGGCGAGGTGATGCAGGACGCCTCGACGGTATCGATGATCTTCCCCGTGCGCACGCTCATCGGCGAGCTCAGCCGCGGCATGACACTTCTGAAGGGCACGGTGATCCTGACCGGCACGCCCGCGGGCGTTGGCTCCGCCCGTACGCCGCCGCGGTTCCTCAAGGCAGGCGACCTCATCGAGATCGCGATCACGGGGCTGGGCACGCTACGCAATCCCGTCAGGCACGAATAGCGATCAGGTCTTGCGCTCGGAGCCTTCGCGTTTGCGAGCCTCCTCCTGGGCCTTCTCGCGCTGCTGCTTGCGCTGCAGCAGGATGGTGCGCGCGTTGTCGAGGCCGGCGGGCGCTGGGAAGGCCTGGTCCACGGTCATCGTCGCCGCGAGTTCGTGGCCTTCGAACTGCTGACGCAGCGAAGGCATCATGCGGTCGTACACCAGGGCGCGCAGGGCAGGAGCGCGGCGGAAGACTTCGGTCTCGACCTTGTCGGTGTTGGCCCACATCGTCATGCGATCGGTCATGGTGATGCCCGGGTCGGTCATCATCTGCAGGTAGCCGATCTCGGTGGAATCCTCGAGTTCGGCGACGAGATCGCCCATGCGCGCGGTACCCATCTTGGTCACGAAGTCGTTCCAGTGGTTTTCCTTGTACCACTTGGTCACGGTGTCGGCGAACTGCAGAGCGTCGCGCAGGACCTCAGGTCGATTGGCCAGCAAGGCCATCTTGAAGCCGTAGCGCAGCGAGGCCCAGATGTCGCGCGGAGCGGTATGCGGCTGCGCCTGGTACTGATCGAAGGTCTCGTCGTGCACGAAGAGATCGAGTGGCTTGCGGAAACGCGGGCTGCCGGTGGCGCCGGAGCCGAAGAGACTATCGAGGCGCGACATGAGAGCCTGGGCACGCGGCCGCTCGCCGGCGCGATACCACTCGCAGATGGCTGACGACATGAAGTTCTGCAGGAAGGTGATGAAGCGTTCGCCGCCGGCCCCGCGCACGTCGATGTGCTTGAGGTACATGGGCTCGAAGCTGGCGTCGATGGCGTCGATCCAGCGCGGCTCGGGGAAGCGGCCGGGGATGGGCTCGTTGGAGAGCGGATCAAAGCTGATGCGGCCAGAGCGCGCCAGGTCCTGCATGGCCTGCATCTGCTGGCTGTCGTTGTTGAGGACGATGTAGATGTCTTCGTCCTTCACGCGCCCGGCCCCCATCTCCGAGCCCTTGCGCGACCAGTAGAGCGCATGGGACTGGCCGTGACGCCAGTCGATGGGTGTCGCGAGTTCATCGGCGTAGCGCAGCATCCGGGCCGGCTCCATGTTGTAGTCATCTTCCAAGGCGCGCTTGCGCAGGTGCGCGATAAGCAGGTCCCAGGCCTTCGCGTACTTGGGATCGGAAGCGAGCGTATCGAACGCGACGAAGGCGGGGTTGTTCGCCCGTAACTGGGCCTCGATGCCAAGGGCCTTGGCCGCGCCCGACTGCGTCCGCACTGCCTGCCAGTTGCCGTACTGCAGCACGAAGCCCGTGTTCAGAATGAGTTCGCGGCCGAAGTCCTTCTTGTACGTTTCGCGCAACTTGTCGAGCAGTTCGCGCGTCTCGGGCACGGTTCGAATGACGGTCTCGAGGTCCTCCGGAGCGTCGGCCACCTTGCGCATCCACGCGAGATACGGCTCGAGTTCCATCGGCGGCTCGCCCAGCAGGTTGTGCCACTCGCGGCACAGCTCGGTTTTGTAGTACAGGTGCGCATC
>DATKJG010000211.1:0-7127 GCA_035543215.1 Phycisphaerales bacterium
GGCGCCTGCGAAGGTCGAGCCCTATCTGCGACGCGGTCCGAGACACTCGGGCCGCGTTCGCCTTTTTGAGCCAATCTGACCCTTTGCAGGCCCGACTGCTTATGCTCATGGCATGATACGCACCGCCGCATCGGTCCTCGCCCTGATGGTTCTGTCGCTCTGCCCGGCAGCCGGGCTGGCCCAGGAAACCCCGCCCGCCGGCAAGCCACCCGCCGAGAGCAAGCCCCCCGCCGAGGTGAATCCGCCGGCGGAGAAGCCGGCTGAGAAGCCCGCAGACAAGCCCGCCGCAGACTCCAAGCGTCTCGAGGTTCCGCCCGCCGATCTGAAGTGGCTTGATCGCCTACCCAAGGAGGATCGAGCCGCGGTCGATGAACTCATCGGCTGGGCACCGCCCAAGTTCGCCAGCGATCTTGAATGGGTCGGCTCCGAAGCGCTGACATGGGACAGCCTGCGCGGCAAGGTGGTTGTGCTGCAGAGTTTCACCACGGGCAACGTCGCCGGCCGCAACTGGCCGGCCCGCATCGCAACTGCGCTGAAGGAAGCGAAAGACGTGCGCATGATCGTGCTGCACACGCCCGAGGAGGCCGCCGGGGCAAAGGAGTTTCTCTCGAAGAAGCCCGCGCCCGAAGGCGTGGCCGTCGCCATCGATTCCAAGGGCGCCTTCTGCGATGCCTTGGAGATCTACAAGCACCCGATGAACATCGTCGTCGATCGCAACGGCGCGGTGCGATACGCGGGCCTGAACCTCAACGGCCTGGAGGAGGCGGTCAAACTGCTCGTCGCCGAGCCGTTCAACCAGAACCTCGTCGTGGCGCAGCGGCAGGCCGGCGACGCGGATGCCCCCAGCGCCTCCGCGGGGGATGCCGAATTCCCGCCTGTCACCGGCACGGTCGATACGGCGATGGATATCCGCGGCAAGCGCGCGCCTGAATTCTTCGTCAACGAATGGCTGAACACTGATCCGCCCAACGCCAAGGACAAGGTCGTCGTGGTCGATTTCTGGGCCACCTGGTGCGGCCCGTGTGTCGCCTCCATTCCGCACATGAACGAACTCGCGGGCAAATACCGCGATGATGTGCTGTGCGTGGGCATCTCCAGTGAGAAGAAGAACGACTTCGAGAGCGGTCTGGCCAAGCTCAAGTCCAAGCAGATCACGATGAACACGTTCCAGTACGCCATCGCGCTTGATCCTGCGGGCAAGATGGCGAACTCGATCAAGGTTCGAGGCATCCCGCACTGCATCGTGATGGATCGCAACTGGATCGTGCGCTGGCAGGGCCACCCGGCATCGCTGGATGCCGGCACGCTGGACAAGATCGTGCGGGCCGACAAGGCCGCGGCGGGCGCTGGCGGAGGCGGCGGCGACAAGCCGGGCAAGCCCGGCGCGGCTCCGAAGCGCAAGAAATGGGTGACGGGCTAAGCGCGCTCGACATCCGCCTGCACCTGCACCGCCGCGCCGCATTCGGTGCAGACATCACTCTCGCCGATGGGGTAGCCGCACTCGAGGCACTGGCGGCCGCGCCAGCGCCGCCATCGCTTCATGCGCGCGTGCGTCTGAATGATGATCGTGATCAAGCCCGATCCAACGATCCCCACGCTGAGGCTGACGGCGATCTGGAACCACAGCGGCATGATGAACTTGCGCTGTGATCGCCCGCCGATGTCGAAATACACCCACCAGTCCGCGCACAACCAGAACGTGATGGCGATTGCGCACGCAAGCGCGAGAAACAACCCGCGCAAGCGCCACGACGGCGGCGTCGCAATGAGATCCAAATTGAGGCGAACGTCAGCGCTCACATCTCATCCCGCCTCACGATAGCCGCGCTCCCAGCTTTGCCTAGGGGCACGGCCCCCAGCCGGCGATCACCGCGAGCAGATCGTTGATGTCGATGGCACCGTTGCCGTGTCCGCCGACGCCGCTGCCTGGTCCTGCCGGCCATGTCGGGGCGATGTCCGCGGCGCAGGGCGGCGCGGGACACGGACCCCACGTTGTGATGACCGCCAACAGATCGTTGACGTCAATCGCGCCGTTGTCGTTGATGTCGGCGGCGCATGTGGCGCTGCGGCAGTCGGCGACGATGCGTACATCGTCCACCGCCGCTTCGATGATCGACTGCGGATTGCCATCGAGCGCGACCAGGCGCACAGCCGTGTTCGACCCAAGCGTCAGGCCCAGCGCGGCAAGCTGGTCGTACGACACGAACCCGCGCCGCCACATCGTGCCGCTCTGGTTATGCGTGATGACATCGGTATACGGCCCCCCCGTACCGCCGACGCTGACCTGCAGTTTGAGCGAGTCGCCAGCCACGGGCGAGACGCGATGCAGGAACCATGCATACGCAATGCCCGCTCGCTCGCCTGTGTTCAGCAGCGAAGGCGCGTTGATCGCCGGCGAGGTCAGCAGCACCGAGCCGTTGTCCACATCGCTGTTGCCCAGCGCGTTGCCAGTGAGCCAGCACGAGCCGCTGCCGTCGGCGTCGGCCCGGGGATCGTACGGCCAGTTGGGATCGTTCACCGGCACGCCGCGCTGCCACGCGCCGGCGGTCGCGCCGCTGACCGAGGTGGTCCAGCCCGCGACCGTCTGGAAGTCGTAGGTCAGCGCGTTGCGCAGCGCGATGGCCGCGTACGCCGATGAGGGCGCGTTCGCAGGCGATCGCAGTGGCGCGCCCGCACCGTTCAGGATCTCGACATAGAACTCCAGCCGCTGGCCGCACGAAAGAGCCGGCAGCGACGCCTGGTACTGCACACCGCCGAGATTTGTCATCGCCACAGGCGCGAACGAGCCGGCCGAGCCGACGCGCCACCACAGTTTCGCCGTCGATGACTGCAGCGTCGCCTGCGGCGTCGGGCGGATGTCGACGCGAAGCGTTGTCGTGCTCAGGGCCGTGATCGCCTGCGGCACGCCGGTGGGGAAGAAGAATTGCGCGCCGGCCGAGGCGCGCTCGGCAAGTTCGAGCATCGCCGGGAAGTTCTCCTGCCCTGTCGGAAGGATCTGGGCGGCGGGCAGCGCGAAGCCGGTGGCGCCCTGGTCGCGCACCTCGATGGTGTAGCCGAGCATGCCGCGCACGCCGTACATCCAGTCCGGCAGCACGCCGCTGGCGAGGTACAGCAGCGATCCGCCCCACCCGTTCTCGTAGAACTCGCCGTGCACACTGGCGATCTCTTCGTTCATCGCCGTGCCGACGAAATCGATCAAGTCGTAATCTGGATTCTCGGCGTTGGTATGGCCCCACGACTGCAGGACCAGTTGGCCATAGGAGTGCACATCGATGTTGGCGATGAGATTGGGATGCGCGATGGCGAAGTCGCGCACGGCCGCGGTCTCGGGCTCGCTGAATGCCGCCGTGCCGTAGTACACATCGCTCGACGGCATGTTGCTGGTTGAGTTCGGCCCGCCCCAGTCGACCCCCCAGTTGCGGTTGAGATCGACGCCGAACACGCCGCCGCCATGATCGCGCCGGTTCTTGCGCCAGAAGCGCTCGCCGCCCGGAGCGTAGGTGAATTCGTAGCCGTCGGCGTTGACGACGGGGATGATGTAGAACTCGACGCGATCGAGCAGCGCGGTAATGCGCGGATCGACACCCTGGCCGCGTACGAGTTTGTCGGCGGCGTACATCGCGGTCATGACGGCGGCCCACTCGCGCGCGTGCTGGCAGCCGGTGATGAGGATGCCGGGCTTGTTCGGCCCGCCGGCGCTGGAGGTGATGCGCAGCGCATGCAGCGTACGGCCCTCCAATGATGTGCCGGCGCTCAACTTCGTGGCAAGGTCCGGCCGCAGCGCGACGAGCGAGTCCAGGTAGTCGCTGATGGCGGGATAGGTCTTGTAGTCGAGGAACCATGCATCGCCGCCCTCGCCGCCACCGGCAATGCCGCCATCATCGCCACCGGGACGGCTGCCGCGGCGAATGCTCGCCATGTCGGCATCGATCAGCGCCTGCACATCATCATGCAGCACGCTGAATGGCATGCCCATGGCACGCAGTTGCTGAAGGACGCCGGGCGAGGCTGAGAAGTCCTGATCGCCCAGGCCGATGATGCAATTCAGCGGCTCGGCCCCCAGCGCGATGGCCGCGTTGAACTGAGCCTCGGAGGCGATGTGCATGCGGATCAGGCGGTGATGATCACGCCGCGGCGCGACGGCATCGCCGACCTGAGCCATCGCGGCGCCAGTGCAGGCCGATGCCAATGTCATCGCCACAAGGACAAGGGTGCGAACGGAGCGCCGAATGCGCGGCGATGAACGGTGTGTTTGATCTTGTTGTTTCATGAGCGGTGGCTGCCGCACGAAGAGGTGGCGGATGCCAACAGTATGACCGCAGATTCGCGCGATGTCTGCCCCCTGTTGACGATCGCGGCGGCCGACCCCCACGAATCCAGCCCCGATCGCGGTGAAATCGCACACTGCAAGGTTGACGCAGTGGACGCCAGCGGGGAACCTCGGTTGATGATGATGCATTCTCCGATTCGCGTCCGTTGTTCGTGCCTGGTCCTTGTCGGGTTGTGGCTGGCCGGCTGCACGTCCAGTCAGCAGCCGGAGATTCGCGTTCATCCCGAGCGCGTGGATGCCGCCACCGTCGCCGAGCGCGATCCGCGGCACCTTGCGATCTTCGATGGGCGCACGGGCGAGTCGCTGAACTGGGAGCAGTTGATCGCGCGGATGGATGGCGTGGATGTGATCATTCTCGGCGAGCAGCACGATGACGGCGTGGCCCACGCGACGCAACTGGCGATCGTGCAGGATGTCGCGGCCCGGCGCGCGGCCAGCGGCGCCGGTGCCGGCGCGCTGTCGCTGGAGATGCTCGAACGCGATGACCAGGCCGTGACCGATGATTATCTCGAAGGCATCGTCGACGCCGAGAACTTCGCGAAGCTGACCAGCAGCGCCGACTGGGCGGGGCCCGGCACCTGGAAGAAGTGGTATCAGCCGACAATCGATGCGGCGGCGAGCGCGGGCTGGCGCATCGTCGCGGCCAACTCGCCGCGGCGTTACCTGCGCATCGCCCGCACCGACGGCTACGCGCGGCTGGAGTCGCTGCCGGCATCGCGCCGCGCGCTCTTTGATATCCCGAAGACGTGGCCGCTCGACTATCGCCAGCGTTTCATTGATGTGATGGCCGGCATGGATGACGATGAGGAGGAGGAGAGCGCCGCTCCGGCAGCCACCGCGCCTGCATCGCAACCTGCGTCGCAGCCCACCACGCGATCTTCGCCGCACGGCCCGATGAAGCCCGAGGACATCGACCCCGGCCTGCGCAGCCAGTTGCTCTGGGATGCGACGATGGCCGATTCGATCGCGAAAGCGCGACGAGGCGGCGCGCGGCCGGTCATTCACCTCGTCGGCCAGTTCCACAGCGACTTCAACGGCGGCACGGCGCAGGAAACACGCGCGCGTCTCGGCAAGAACGCGCGGATCATCACCGTCAGCATGCAGCGGCGCGAACGCGACCCCCCATCGCTGCACGAGCGCGATCGCAATCGGGCCGATTTCGTGATCTACACAGGCCGGCCCCCCACTCCCTCCGCCTCCACACCCGCGTCGGCCAACAGTGACAGCGAGCCACGGTAGAATCCGCACCATCGACGCGCCGGGGTCGCTGATCGTGCATTTCGATGCGCCCGCCGTCGCAGAGGGATTCCGATGGCCAGTCCCAAGTACGAGGCGCTGTTGATCCGCGTTCCAGCCGGCGCGGCGGCGGCGCTGGCCGCGTCGCCGAGGCTGCGGACGCTTTCGGCCGCAGGCGCGAAGTTCGAACTCGAACCGCTGTTCACCACCGGCGAGAGTGGGACGAGTCGCGACGGCATCGCCCTGGCCGAGGCCGGTTCGCAGTGGCACATCGCGCGTCCGGCTTCGGGTGAACTCAACGCGCACGCATGGGACGCGGCGCACGAAGCGATGTCGCGCATGTCGTTCGCCGGCGAGGCCGCGTTCATCGAGCCCGATCTGCTCCAGCCATGGACGATGCAGTCCCGGCCCGTCGGCGTGGCGCTCAGCGCCGCGGCTGTGTGCGCCTTCGATGATCAGAAGACCGAACTCCCCACGCGGCCGGGCGAGTTCGCGTGGCATCTCGGATCCGATTTCACGCAGCTGGATGAAGCCCGCGCGATCGCCGCCGATGAAGGCGTGGCCGACAGCGTCCGCATCGCGCATCTCGATGTCGGCTTCGATCCCAATCACATCACCTGCCCAATATCGCAGATCGACGGCGACCTGCAGCGCAACTTCATCGACGGCGACGCGCTCCGCCGCGATGCGCGCGATCCGCAGAACAGCGGCATGCTCAAGAACCCCGGCCACGGCGTCGCGACGCTCGCGCTGCTTGCCGGCGGCGAGTTCGAATGGACACAGAACGGCTACCAGTTCAGCGACCTGCTCGGCGGCGCGCCGCAGGCCCGCATCGTGCCGGTGCGTGTCGGCAACTCGGTCGTGCAGATCAAGACCAGCAGCGTCGCGGCCGGCATCAACCATGCGGCCGTGCTGTGCGACAACCAAGCCACACGCGTGCACGTGCTGTCGATGAGCATGGGCGGCGTGGCGTCGGCAGCGTGGGCCGATGCTGTCAACAAGGCCTACGACGCAGGCATCGTGCTCGTCACCGCCGCCGGAAACAACATCTCGGCCGGCTTCTTCGGCTTCCCCGCGCGATCGATCGTGTATCCCGCGCGCTTCCGGCGCGTCATCGCTGCCTGCGGCGTGATGGCCGATCGACGGCCCTATGCCAATCTGCCGGCCGGCACGATGCAGGGCAACTGGGGCCCTGACAGCAAGATGGCGACGGCGATCTCCGCGTTCACGCCCAACACGCCATGGGCCCAGATCGGCTGCCCTCGACTGGTGGACATGGATGGCGAGGGAACGTCTTCGGCCACGCCGCAGGTCGCAGCCCTCGCCGCGCTGTATCTGCAGGTGCATGGTGCGGCGATGGCGAATTACCCGGAGCGCTGGATGCACGTTGAAGCCGTGCGCGAAGCGATGTTCGCCAGCGCCGATCGCCAGGCTGATGGCGGCAAGACCGAGAAGCTCGGCAACGGCATCATTCGCGCCGTCAACACTCTGCGCACCGCGCCGCCCGCAGCAGGATCGCTCACGAAGACCCGCCCTGACTCCGCCTCGTTCTCGTTCCTCA
>DATKJG010000212.1:0-4389 GCA_035543215.1 Phycisphaerales bacterium
TTCGGACTGGCGATGCTCTGGCACAACGAACGCGCTGCGGTTCGAACCGTGGCGCATATCGTTTCACTGTGCTGGCTCGCATGGAGCCTGCTGCCGGGGACGATCCTCGGTCTTGCTCTGCATCACGCCTGGAGCCGCGGAGTGTTCGACGACGCTCTCTACCGCACGCCGATGATCCTCAACATCGCGCACCTGGCGAGCGCCGGCTTCGTCTGCGCCCTGCTGGCGCGCTGGAGCGCCCGTGGCGAGGCCCGGTCGCTGCACGATCTGCGGCGGCTCGACGGCGCGCTTTCATTCACCGGCCTGTGGCGCAGCGCCCGGCCGACGATGCTCGCGGCGTCCATCGCCAGCGGCGTGATCGTGACGGCGTTCGCAGTCGGTGAGACGGCGGTGACGGCCCAGGTCGTTCCACCCATGCCCATCGACCGCATCCCGATCGCGATGACGCTTCTCAACGACATGCACTATCAGCGGCCGCAGACGGTGCTGGTGGCGTGCATTCTGCTGACGGCATTGGCCCTGGCTGCGGGGCTGGGGGTGGCGGCGGCTTGGCGCATCGTCGGCCGCTCCAGCGCACCACAAGCTGCCGCATTCCTCGCACTGGGAGCGTCGATGATGATGCCTGCCGGCTGCTCAGGCAGCAATGAGGCGCAGCCTTTGGATGTCGAATACATCTTCGGCTCGCCCGGTCAGTCGCTCGGCCAGTTCGGCTATCCGCGCTGCCTCGACATCGACCAGCAACACCACTTCGTCTACGTCATCGACAAGACGGCGCGCGTCCAGCGTTTCGATTTCGAAGGCCACGCGCAGATCGAATGGCACATGCCGGAGAAGGAACAAGGCAAGCCCACGGGCGTAACGATCGGTCCCAACGGCCACGTGTACGTCGCCGACACGCACTATTTTCGCGTCATCGAATACGACGCTGACGGCAACGAGATCCGTCGCTTCGGGAGCTATGGCGAGGAGCCCGGTCAGTTCATCTACCTGACCGATGTCGCCTTCGGCCCCGATGGCAACCTGTATGTTTCGGAGTACGGCGGCAACGATCGCGTGCAGGTGTTCACGCCGGAGGGGCAGTACCTCCGCGAATTCGGGTCGTTCGGCAAGGGCGAGGGCGAGTTCAACCGGCCGCAGAGCCTTGCGTTCAGGCCGGATGGCAGCGAACTGTTCATCACCGACGCGTGCAACCACCGCATCGTCGTGACCGATCCGCAGGGCAAATGGCTTCGCACCTTCGGTTCGGCGGGCCGCGAACCCGGACAACTGGCGTATCCGTATGGACTGGAGATGTTGCGCGATGGGAGCATCCTCGTGGCGGAGTTCGGCAACAATCGAATTCAGCATTTCGACCGCAACGGCCGGAGCCTTGGCGTTCTGGGGCGCGTCGGCCGGGGCAAAGGCGAGTTACAGTATCCGTGGGCCGTGGCTGCGGCCGACGATCGAATTTTCGTCCTTGATTCCGGAAACAACCGTGTGCAGGTGATGGACCAGTTCTGAGAGCCGCTTGCGCCCGGCACTTTCGCGAGGCCTCGCCATGTCGAACTTTCTTCCGATCACCTTCGAGCGCCCCGGCTGGCTCCTCCTGCTGCTGCTGATCATTCCCGTCTTCTGGATGGCGCGGCGGAGCATCGGCGGCCTCGGTCGGTCGAAAGCCACGCTTGTGTTCGCGTTGCGCTCGATCGTCATCCTGCTTCTGGCCACGGCGCTGGCGAAGCCATCGTGGGAGAAGCGCGGCGAGGGTCTCACGGTCACGCTGCTGGTTGATCGCAGCCAGTCGATTCCTCTGCCGCTCAAGGCCAGTTCCGTCAAGTTCCTCGACAAGGCGGCGAAGGCCAAGGAGCGGGCCGAGGATCGCCTGGCCGTCATCACGGTGGCGAAGGACTCGAACATCGCCGCGATGCCCGACGCCAACTCGGCCGTGCCCACAGGCGGCGAGCCGGCCGATCTGACTGCGACCAATCTTGCCGGCGCGCTGGAACTGGCGCTGGCGATTATGCCTGAAGACACGGCCAATCGCATCGTGCTGGCGTCCGATGGCAACGAAACGGTGGACAGCGTTCTCGCCGCTGCGGAACTGGCCAAGGCCAACAAGGTGCCGGTGGATGTGATCGTTCTCGAATACGAGCACAAGAACGAAGTCACCTTCGACCGCATCATCGCGCCCGCGCGAGCGCGCGTCGGGCAGACCGTCAACCTCAAGATGGTGCTGCGTTCGCAGGCCCAGGCCAGCGGTAATGTGCGCCTGACGATGAATGGCGTGGCGGTCGACCTGAACGGCGGGGAGCCGGGAGAGGCCATGCACATCGATGTGCAGTCGGGCCCGCCGATGGTGCTGCAGGTGCCGCTCGATCTCGATTCCTCCGGCCCGGTGCAGTTCGAGGCGAAGTTCGAGCCCGACAACGTCGCGATGGATGAGATCGAGCGCAACAACACAGCGGTCGCAGTGACCTTCGTCAGCGGCGACGGCAAGGTGCTGATCGTGGATGACAGCGACAGCGAATCGGAGCATCTTGTGCGTGCCCTGATCGACAGCCACATCGCTGTCGAGCGCAAGCAGCCGGGCGAACTGCAGGGCGGACTGGTGTCGCTGGCCGGCTACGACGCGGTGATCATGGCCAATGTTCCGCGGCATGCCTTCGACGACGATCAGGACCGCATGTTCCACGCCTACGTGCACGACCTGGGTGGCGGATTCGTCATGCTGGGCGGGCCTGATTCCTTCGGTGCCGGCGGGTGGATTGATTCGGAGACGTCGAAGGTCTTGCCGGTGAAACTCGATCCGCCGCAGACGCGCCAGATGGTGCGCGGCGCACTGGCGCTGGTCATGCACTCCTGCGAGATGCCGCAGGGCAATTTCTGGGGACAGAAGGTCGCGATCTCGGCCATCCAGGCCCTCAGCAGCCTCGATTACGTTGGCATCGTCGAATACAACTGGAATCCCAACGGCCAGAATATCAATGGCTCGTCGTGGGCGTTCCCCATGTCGATTGCCGGTGACAAATCGGCGCCGATCGCGGCCGCCAAGAAGATGGTCGTGGGCGACATGCCCGATTTCGATTCGTCGATGGAACTTGCCTACCAGGGGTTGACGAGCGTTCGCGCGGGCCAGCGCCACGCGATCGTGATTTCCGACGGCGATCCCTCGCCTCCCACCCAGGCGCTGCTCGACAAGTACAAGGCGGCCAAGATCACGTGCACCACGATCATGGTGGCCGGTCACGGATCGGCGGCTGACAACGCGTCCATGCAGTACACGGCCGACTATCTCGGCGGCCGCTTCTACAACATCACCAACCCCAAGAACTTGCCGCAGATCTTCATCAAAGAGGCACAGGTTGTCTCGCGTTCGCTCATTCAGGAAGGCGACATCTATTCGCCGCAGTTCGCCAGCCGGCTTCCTGGGCCGACGGCGGGGTTCTCGCAGGTGCCATCGATCGACGGCTACGTGCTGACGGCGCAGCGCGATGGCCTGGCGCAGTTGCCGCTGGTGATCCAGACCAAGGAAGGCCAGGATCCGATCTACGCGTACTGGAACTACGGTCTGGGCAAATCGATCGCGTACACTTCGGACACGACCGGCCGCTGGGCCAGCCGCTGGGTGAGCTGGGACCAGTTCCGCTCGTTCTGGGAGCAGTCGACCCGCTGGGTGATGAGGCCAAGCAGCCCGGCGAACTTTGCGGTCAATACACGGCAGGAAGGCGATGACGCGTTCGTCGAGGTCGAAGCCCTCGATGCCGGCGCGGCCTTCCTCAACTTCCTTCAGACCAGCGCCGTGGTGCTCGGGCCTGACAACTCCGCGACGGCGCTGCCGCTGCAGCAGGTTGGCCCGGGGCGATATCGCGGCCAGTTCCGCACGGGCGAGCCGGGGGCGTATCTGGTCAACATCAACTATGCGAGTGGTGCCGGCGATGCCGCCCAGCGCGGCAACCTGCAGGCGGCTGTGACTGTGCCATATGCCGCCGAGTTCCGCGCGGTCAAGCACAACGCGGCGATCCTCGAGGATCTGGCGACGCGCACCGGCGGCCGTGTCCTCAAGGCGGACAATCCTGATCTGATCAATCTCTTCGACGCCGAGAATCTCGAGATTCCCAGGAGTCCGCGCGAGATCTGGGATCTGCTGACGATCATCGCCGCGAGCCTGTTCCTTTTTGATGTCGCCTCGCGCCGCATCTCGCTCGATTCCAGGTGGCTTCGCGCGCTGGCGGGGCGCGCCATCGGCCGCCGCGGCGAGGCTTCGACCGACACCGTCGCTGCTTGGAAGCGCACCAAGGCCCAGTCGGGCGCGCCATCCAAGAAGGCCGTCGCCATCAAGCAGACCGAGACGCCTGCGGACCGTCGCGTGCGTTATCAGGCGACCGATCAGGAGCAGGCCAAGGCCATCGATGT
>DATKJG010000213.1:0-2864 GCA_035543215.1 Phycisphaerales bacterium
GGCGTCAGCCGTCCGCCGCGCGTGATGACCAGTTCCTCGGCCTCGCGGCGCGACATCGAAGCCAGCCCCCCGGTGAACGCCACGCGCTCTCCCTTGAGGAAATGCTCCGCACCGGCCGCCAACGCATCACTGGTTCGTGGCATCGACATCGACGCACGAATGATACAGCGTGCGCCGCGGCCGCCGCCGGCTTCCGCTCTCGCGCTGCATCGATCAGTCTCACGCCTTCTTGCGCACCTTCTTCGCCGCTGCGGGCTTGACGCTCTTGGCGGCGGGCTTCTTCTTGCCGGGTGCGGGCTTGGCCTTGCCGGCCTTCTCCGCCTCGGCGACGCTGCGCTTGAGCGCATCCATGAAGTTGTAGGTCTCGGCCACCTGCGCTTCTTCGACGATCGCCGGCTCCTTGCCCGCGATCTTCGCCTCAATCAGGTCCTTCAGCGCCTCCTGGTAGCGATCCTTCACATCCTTGGCTTCAAAGGGCGCCGACATCGTCGAAACCAGATCCTCAGCCAGTTTCAACTGCGTCTTATCCAGCGACCCTGCGGAGACCTCCTCGAAGTACTCATCCGGCGTTCGCACCTCGCTGGCAGCGCGGAGTTTGAAGAGCCGGAAGCCTTTGTCATATGCCTGCAGCGAAATCACATGCTCGGCGCCGTGCAGCACCATCCTCCCGATGCCGACCTTGCCAGCCTTCGCCATCGCGTCCCGCACGACGCGGAACGCAGCCTCGCCGACCGCGCCGTCCGGCGCGACGTAGTACGGTGCATCGAAGTACACCGGATCGACATCCTCGACGTCAGCGAACTGATCGATGTCGATCGTCTTGGACGACGCCGCCTCAAGTTTCTCCAGTTCCTCGGGCTGGACGATGACGTACTTGCCTTCCTCGTACTCGTAGCCCTTGGCGATCTCGGATCGCTCAACCTCGCCGTGCACCGGGCAGACCATCTTCTGCTTCAGGCGGTTGTTGCAGCCCTTGTGCAGTTGATTGAAGGTGATGCGGCTCGTGGTCGAGGTGGCGTTGTGCAGGCGCACGCCGAAGGAGACGAGCGAAAGGCGAAGATGGCCCTTCCAGATTGGACGCGGAGGCATAGGCGAAACACTCTCGGATGAAGGCCGAACTCGGTCACCGCCTCCATGCGGGAACGCTCCTGGGAGTCGGGTAAGGGTAGCATCGGAACAAGCCGCGCCAAGGTTCACGGTTGATCTTGGTCGGGATTCCGATAATCGCACTATTGGTTGCGCGATCACGCCTTCCGCATGTCGAACACACGTCGAACATCGCGACCTGCACCCAAAGCTCACGCCCTGAGCGAGGCATCGCTGACCAACGCCGCGCGCGTCGCCCGCGCGCCGGCGATGCGGCCCCAATTGGCAACGCTCGCCGATCGCGTGCCGGCCGGCGATCAATGGCTGCATGAGATCAAGTTCGATGGCTATCGGCTCATGTGCTACGTGATGCAGGGCCGCGTCCGCCTGATGACGCGCCGCGGGCTGGACTGGACATCGAAGTTCCGCGAGGTCGCTGATGCGATCGCGGCGCTTCCGGTCGAGGACGCGATTCTCGATGGCGAACTGATCGCGTTGGACAGCACGGGCCGATCCACATTCAACGCCATGCAGAACGCATTGCGGGCCGGGACATCTCGGCGCTTGCAGTTGCACCTGTTTGATCTTCCGTACATCAATGGTTTCGATCTGCGGCGGACGCCGCTGGTCGAGCGCAAGGCTCTCTTGGAGCAGGTGCTCGCATCGGCACGGCGCAGCGCGGTGCTGCACTTCAGCGATCACGTGGTGGGTCACGGCGACAGAATGTTCCAGCAGGCGTGCGAACAGGGCCTCGAGGGAACGATCTCCAAGCGCGTGGAAAGCCCCTACGTCTCCAGCCGAACCTCCTCGTGGCTCAAGAACAAGTGCAAGCACCGACAGGAGTTCATCATCGGCGGCTACAGCGAGCCCGAGGGCTCACGCACCGGGTTCGGCGCGCTCGTGGTCGGCTACTACGACAACAAGCGCCTGATCTACGCCGGCCGTGTCGGAACTGGATTCTCCAGTGCGACGCTGAAATCGCTGTATGCGCGACTGCGCACGAACGAACTGGCCAGGACACCCTTCGATGTGCCACCCACCGGGGCCGAAGGCAAGGGCGTGCACTGGGTGAAGCCTGTGCTGGTGGCTGAGGTCGAGTTCAGCAACTGGACCGATGATGGCCGGCTCCGCCATCCCGCGTTCCTTGGCCTGCGCGAGGACAAGGCGGCTGACAAGGTCGTGCGCGAAACGCCGGTGCACGTCGCAAGCGCCTCCGCGCCGAAGCCACAACCTCCTTCCAGGAACCGCTCCACGTCCGATGCCGGCAGCGTCGCCGGCGTTGCGATCTCCAATCCGCAGCGGGTGATGTATCCGGATGCCAAACTCACCAAACTCGATGTCGCGCGCTACTACGAGGCGATCGCGCCGCGCATCCTGCCCCACATCGTGAACCGGCCGCTGACGATCGTGCGCTGTCCCAAGGGGCTGCCCAGCAAGTGCTTCTATCAGCGGCATCTGACCGAGACGTTGCCCGCCGCGCTGCGCGGTGTGAACGTTCTTGAGAAGGGTCAGGTCTACCAGTACATCGTCGTCGATGACTTGGAGGGCCTCATCTCGCTGGTGCAGCACAGCACACTGGAGTTTCATCCGTGGGGTTCGCGGGCTGATGACCTCGATCGGCCTGATCGCCTGGTGTTCGATCTTGATCCCGGGCCAGACGTTTCATGGCAGCGTGTGCGGGAGGCGGCGCTGCGGACGCGTGATGTGCTCGCTGCCGCAAAGCTGAAGTCGTTCGTACAGACATCCGGCGGCAAGGGCCTGCATGTCGTGGTGCCGAT
>DATKJG010000214.1:0-7430 GCA_035543215.1 Phycisphaerales bacterium
AGTACGCCGAGAAGTACATCAAACTGCAGGCCGGCCAGATGAAGCGCCTGCTGACCCTCGCCGACTACGACCATCCGTACATGACGATGGCCAAGGAATACGAGCAGCGCGTCTTGGAGGCGTTTGCTGACCTGATCGAGCAGGGGCTGGTGTACCGCGCGCTCAAGCCGGTGCACTGGTCCATTGCCAATCAAACCGCCTTGGCCGAGGCGGAACTGGAGTACGAGGATCGTGAGGATCCATCGATCTACGTTGATTTCGAGGCGGCCGATCGGAAGGCGGTGCTGCGCGCCTTCGGGCTTGACCCAGATGCGGAGGGATTCGAGCAGACGCCATCGTTCATGATCTGGACCACCACCCCATGGACGCTGCCTGCGAACCTGGCGATCGCGGTGCATCCGCGCTTCCGGTACGCGCTGGCGCGGCTGGATGGCAGCATCACGGTGATCGCGCGCGAACTTGTCGAGAGGGTCGCGAAGATCGGCAAGGCCGAATCCATCGAAGTGCTGGCGGAAGCCGACGGCGCCAATCTGCTCGGCTTGCGCTACAGGCATCCCTTCGCGGATGATTCCCGCCTGGGAGAGCCGCGACGCCTCGTCGCGGCGGAGTACGTCACGCTGGAAGACGGAACAGGCCTGGTGCACACCGCGCCCGGCCACGGCTCCGAGGACTATGCCACCGGTCTGCGCGAGGACCTGCCGATCTACTGCCCGGTGCGCGATGACGGCACGTTCGACGATACGGCTCCGCCGTTCGTGCGAGGCAAACTGGTGTGGGACGCGAATCCGGTCATCACCGATCACCTGCGCGAATCGGGTCACCTGTTCCATGCTCTGCGCTTCACGCACAGTTACCCGCACGACTGGCGCAGCAAAACGCCGGTGATCTTCCGTGCGACGCAGCAGTGGTTCATCGGCGTGGACAGCGACATGAGACGCGGCGGCGCGACACTCCGATCACTGGCCATGCAATCGGCGGAGAAGAATGTCGCGTTCTATCCCGACTGGGGCCGCAACCGCCTGCGCGGCATGCTCGAATCGCGACCCGACTGGTGTATCAGCCGGCAGCGCTCGTGGGGTTTGCCCATCCCGGCATTCGCGACGCCTGACGGCACGATGTTCCTGACCGCGGTCAGCGTACGCGCGGTGGCAAAGGTCGTCGGCCAGCGCGGCTCGGATGCGTGGTTCCTCGAGACCCCTGAAAAACTCCTCGAACACTACGACGCGAAGAAGGACCCTGAGGCGCCCGACTCAGCCCTCAGCACGCTGTCCTCTGCACTGCGCAAGACCTTTGACATCCTCGACGTCTGGTTCGAATCGGGCTCATCGTGGAACGCAGTGCTGCGGGCTCGCGATCAGGGTTATCCGGCTGATCTCTACCTCGAAGGCTCCGATCAGCATCGCGGTTGGTTCCAGTCATCGCTGCTCTCGGCCGCGGGCGCGACCGGCCAGTCGCCGTTCAAGGCTTTGCTCACGCACGGCTTCATCGTCGACAAGGACGGCCGGAAGATGTCCAAGAGCCTTGGCAACACCATCGAGGTCGAGGACCTGCTCAAGAGTTTCGGGGCTGATGTCTGCCGCTGGTGGGTGAGTTCGCTGGCGTTCGAGAACGACATCAAGATGGATGTGAGTTTCTTCGAGGCTGCCGGCGAAACCTATCGCAAGGTGCGCAACACGCTGCGCTTCCTGCTGAGCAATCTCTACGACTTCGACAGCCGCAGCGTGGACGTGCAAACCGTCTCGCCCGTCTCGATTGACGGCTACATTCTGCAGCAGGCCGCCCAGCTGCACAAGGATGTGCTCGCCGCCTATGCCGGCTACGACTTCCGGCTGGTCAACCAACTTCTCTACGACTTCTGCAACGACACGCTCTCGGCGTTCTACTGTGCGGCGGTGAAGGATCGTCTGTACTGCGATCGGCCCGATTCCAAGCGCCGCCGCGCAACGCAGAGCGTGATGTGGACGCTGATGGAGATGCTCAATCGGCTGTTGGCGCCGATCATGCCGCACACGACCGATGAATCGCATCGGAGCCTGCACAAGATCAGTGGCAGCGATCAGAGTGTGCACCTGCAGCCGACCCAGGCGCTGAAGTTCACAGCCGATGCCGATTGGCCCAAGGCGCTCGCGACCCGCGAGGCCTCGCAGAAGGCGCTGGAGGACGCCAAGGCCCGCGGCATCGAGAACCCGCTCGACGCTGAAGTGGTCCTGCCCGATCCCGAAGGCGTGCTGAAGAAGTTCGCAGCCGACTGGCCGGACATGCTGGGCGTGTCCCGCGTCAAGTTCGTCCCGTCGGGCGAGATCGCTGTGAACGACCTGCGCGATGAACCGCGCTGCGAGCGCAGTTGGAGGCGCGATGGCAGCGTACGGCAGCGCTCCGATGGCGGCATGCTCTCGGACCGAGATGCGGAAGCCGTGGGCGTAGCCTGACTCGATCACACGTCGTCGGTTCGCGGCTTGCGCAGATCCATCTTTGGCTGGCCCGTGATCAGTCGCGCGCCGCGCTGGAAGATCAGGTACGCCCACGCCCATTGCAGCATCACGATCAGGCGACTGCGGAAGCCGATGAGGTACATGATGTGCACGCCCGCCCACAGCATCCATGCGAGCCAGCCGGCGACGTTCATGCCGAAGATCACGCCGACGGCGCGGGCACGGCCGATGGTCGCCAGTTGACCCTTGTCGACGTAGTGAAACGGCGGGCGCGAAACCGCGAGCGTTCCTGACGCGTCTGACGCGAGCGCAGCGCTGCGGTTGCGCGCCTCCCTGGAAATGATCTTTCCGACGTACTTGCCCATCTGAATCGCGGCCGGCGCAATGCCCGGTACCGGCGCGCCGCTGCGCGCATCCTTCGCCGCCGCGAGATCGCCCACCACGAACACCTCCGGATGATCCGGGATGGTCAGGTCGGGGTTGACCATGACGCGTCCGGCGCGATCGATCTCCGCGCCGAGCGTCGCGCCCAGAGCCGAGGCCATCACGCCTGCGGCCCATATGACGTTCTCAGCGTTGATGCGCTCGCCGTCGGGCCCGCCGATCATCACGCCATCCTTGTCGATCTCCGTCACGCGATGGTTGAAGCGCACTTCGACGCCCATCTTCTCGAGATCGCGCCGGGCCCGCTCAGCCAGACCCGGCGGATAGGCGTTGAGCAGGCGATCGTCGGCCTCGACGAGAATCACTTTCGCCGTGCGCGTGTCGATCATGCGGAAGTCGCGCGGGATGCTGCGGTGGGCCAGTTCGGCCATGGTGCCGGCCATTTCCACGCCGGTCGGCCCGCCGCCGACGATGACGAACGTGAGCTTGGCTCGACGCGAGGCTTCATCGGCCTCGCGCTCGGCTTCCTCGAATGCCAGCAGGAAGCGCCGGCGGATCTCGGTGGCGTCGTCAAGGCTCTTCAATCCCGGCGCGAACCTCGCCCAGTCATCGCGCCCGAAATACGAATGCGTTGCACCTGTCGCCAGCACCAGCCAGTCGTAGCTGAGTTCGCCATCGGTCAACTTCACGATCCGGCGATGAACATCGATGGACGCCGCCTCGCCCATGATGACGCTGGCGTTGCGCTGGCGCGACAGGATCTTGCGGATGGGGGCCGCGATTTCAGCGGGCGAGAGCGCCGCTGTTGCGACCTCGTACAGCAGCGGCTGGAAGACGTGGTGATTGTTGCGATCAATGAGCGTGATGTGCACCGGCGCGCACTTCAGCGCCTTGGCCGCGTACAGCCCTGCGAAACCGCCGCCGAGAATCACGACATGGGGCCTGTGTTCCGGCATGGCTCGCACGAGCGCGCATTCAGGGCTTAGGGTTTCTGCCCCGATCGTGCGCCGCATCTTCGAGCGACCAATCGCAATTGAATCGCACTGGGGGCGTTCACACGGCGTATCGGAATCTTACCGGATCGTTCGCTGCGCTGGCCACCCGTAGGTTTCCTGACGCCCAAAGACAGGCGCCACGCCCAATGGCGCAGAGATCACAATCGTTTGAATTGGAGATCCTCATGAAACTGCTTGCACTGATCAGTCTGTCGGCCGCCACTGTGGTGCTCGGAGCACCCGTCACGGCGGCCCCGATGACCTCGCTCTCGCCGACGCTCCGGCAGGACGACGTCCAGGAAATGGCGCGCGGCGCCGTCAAGAGCTTCGATGGCGCCAAGAAGACGTTCACAATCAACTCCGGCGCCGAGGGCGCCAAGGACGTCGTCATCACTTGGAACGACACCACCGTCTTCATGCTTGACGGCAAGGTGGCCAAGTGGGATGAGGTGGTCAAGAACAGCGCCAACCTGGTCGTGACGCACAAGAAGGGTGTCGCGTCCAAGGTCGAGGGCATCAAGAAGTGAGTCGATGACACTCCCCGCTCGTGATGCGGCCGGCCGAACGAACGGCCGGCCGGCGTCGAGCACGCGAAACGAGCCGCTCGAGCGGCTTGCATGAGGCGATGCGCTGCTTCGAGGTAGCGCATCGCCCTTTTCTTGCTCTGGTGAATTTGCGGTGGTTGCAGGTGCGTGGGCCAGGCGCCGCGCTTTAGAATGCGCGGCATGCTGACTCCTACACCTGCATCGAATCGTCGCGGGCCGGCGCTTCCCGGCCGGATGTTCGGACTCCTCGGCCTTGCCGGCCTGGCGATCGGCACGATGCTCGCCGCGAGCGCTGCCGCGACATCACCCCAGGATGCCAAACCCGCCAACGCGGCTGCGGCGCCGCGCACGGTGCTTGTCACCGGCGCCAACCGCGGCCTCGGCCTGGAGTTCGCGCGGCAGTATCACGAGGCGGGCTGGAACGTCATCGGCACGGCAAGAGAGCCCGGCGAGGCGACTGATCTCAATGCCTTGAAGGTGCGCGTCGAGCAGCTCGACGTCGCCAGCCCCGAGAGCGTGGCTGCACTCGCCGACAAACTCAAGGGTCAGCCCATCGACCTGCTCATCAACAACGCGGGCATCTCCGGCGGCGCGCGCCGGCTGGAGGAACTGAAGATGGAGGACCTCGAGCACATCATGAACGTCAACGCGTACGGGCCGATGCGCGTCACGCAGGCGCTCCTGCCCAATCTTCGGGCCGGCACGGGCAAGACCGTCGTCAGCATTTCCAGCGGTCTGGGATCGATCTCGCAGAACACGCGCGGCGGCAACTACGCCTACCGCCAGAGCAAGGCCTCCCTCAACATGTTCATGCGCACCCTCGCCGCCGAACTCAAGGATGAAGGCTTCATCTGCATCCCGATGAGCCCGGGCTGGGTGCAGACCGACATGGGCGGCCCCAACGCGCAACTCACGCCCGAGCAGAGCATCAGCGGCATGCGCAAGGTCATCGACAACCTCAAGGCCGAGGACAGCGGCAAGTTCTGGAATCACGACGGCAACGAAGTGCCGTGGTGAAGTCCCTCACGCCTCAGCGCGTTCGCGGGTCCACCCCGTCAGCGGTTTGGCTTCATGGCCTTCGGCGCTCCGGGCCTGCCAGCATGCCTCCAGCATCGCCTTGACACCCTCACCCGTCGCGCCCGAGACCACAATCGGATCCTCGGACGGCGGCAGGCGCAACTTTCCGATGAGTTTCTTCACGGCCCCGACACGCTCGTCCTCCGGCACCAGGTCGATCTTGTTAAAGACGATGACCTCGGGCTTCTCCGCGAGTTCAGTCGAGTAATCCAGCAATTCCTGGCGGATGATTTCGTAGTTCTTCGCCGGGTCGCTGCCGTCGAGCGGCGCAATGTCGAGCACGTGCACGAGCACGCCGGTGCGCTCGATGTGCCGCAGGAAATCGTGACCCAGTCCGGCCCCGCCCGCCGCGCCCTCGATCAGGCCCGGAATGTCGGCGACAACCAATCGACGATCGCCTGGCAACTCCGCCAGTCCAAGATGCGGCGAGAGCGTCGTGAATGGATAGTCGGCCACCTTCGGGGTCGCCCGGCTGATGGCGCGCAGCAGCGTGCTCTTGCCGGCGTTGGGCATGCCGACGAATCCCACGTCGGCGAGCAGCTTCAGTTCAAGATTGAGCGTCCGCTCCTCGCCAGCCTCGCCCGGGGTGTTCTCCATCGGCGTCTGGTAGGTCGAGGTCTTGAAGTGCTCGTTGCCGAAGCCGCCCTTGCCGCCACGCGCCACAATCACCCGTTGATCAGGCTCGCTGACGTCTGCGATGATCACTCCGGTATCGGCGTCGTGAATCATCGTGCCGCGCGGCACACGAACGATGATGTCCTCGCCGTCGCCGCCATGCATCGACTTGCCCGAACCGTTGCCGCCGTTGCGGGCGCGGTAGTGCGGGTGGTGCGTGAGATCGATGAGCGTGTTGGCCTGCGGGTCAGCGACAACAATCACATCGCCTCCCTTGCCGCCATCTCCGCCGTCGGGCCCGCCCTTGGCGATGTACTTCTCGCGGCGCAGCGAGATACAGCCGTCGCCTCCGCGTCCGCCGCGAACGAAGATGGTGGCTCGGTCGATGAACACGGCGGGTGTCAGGGCTCAGCGAACAAGCGAAACGCGGGGCGTCGCTGCGACGTCCCGCGTGGATCGTACGAGTGATCGGTTGGACATCGCGTCAGTTCTTCGCGCCGGACGCCGTATAGTGAGGCAGTTTCTCGTCGGCGGGCACGATATCGACGAACCGGCCGCGGAATTGCACCGTGCCGTCGGCAAGGGCGAACAGCGTGTCGTCGTTGGCTCGCTTGACGAGGTACCCGGCCTTGAAGCGCGTGCCGCACTGGCGCACGATCTGGGCTCCGGCCGAGGCGAACTGGCCGCCGTAGATCTTGATGCCACGGAACTGCGGGTTGGAGTCGCGGCCGTTGCGGGTCGAGCCCTGACCTTTCTTATGCGCCATAACGGAAATCCAAGAGGTCGGAGGTCAGAGATCAGAGGTCAGCCTCATGGCCGACCGGTTCGGGGCACAGAGGATAGAAGGGTCGCGAATGAGATTCCACCACAGCCTAGAGAAGGCGATTTCAGCCGCAGGGACTTCCGCCCTCGATCCTGGCTACCGCAGCACCCACTGCTGCGCGACGAGATCGACGGGCTTGCTGCCCCGATCGACCGCCGAGCCAGGTACGAGGTAATCGCGCTGCAGCGTCTTTCGCAGGATGATCTCTTGGCCGTTGGCGGGGTTCTTCACTCGGGCCGTCTCGCCGCTGATGCCGGCGATGAACATCGAGATCTCATTGGCGCTGAGCTGCATCGGACGCCAGATCACCAGGCCTTCCTTGGCGTTCTCGCGGCCCTGCAGGATGTCACCGAGCGCCTCGTTCTGATCCTCGAGCAGGTCGTTGCCGAGCATCGCCAAGAGTTCCTCGGTGATGTGCGCGGGAACGTTGCGGCCGGACTCGATGATCTCGCCGGCGTCGGTGAACAGCACGAACTTCGGGGCCCACAACTGGTCGTTGCCGGTACGGTTGGTGACTTGGTAGGTGAAGTACCAGTAGGTGCCGTCGCCCTGGGGATCG
>DATKJG010000215.1:0-6540 GCA_035543215.1 Phycisphaerales bacterium
CCATGCGCGTGGCTGTGCTTGAGATCCTCCCACATCGCGAGTTGAAATTTCGCCATCGTGACGGCCTCATCCAGCGTCGTGCAGATGCCGATGCGACTGTCGATTTCCTCGAGTCTCGCCTTCGCCAGCACCTCCATCGGCTGGGGCTGAACGCCTGCCAGCACACAGAAGACGTGGTCGCGATGCAGTCGAAGGATCGTCGATTGCAGGTTGACCAGGCCCGTCGCGTCCAGCACGGGCACGCTCTCGACGTCGAGGATGACCACCTTCACGCCGTTGGTTCGCCCGCCCTCGGCGCCGATGGCGTGCAGCGAACTCATCGCCTTCTGCGCCGCCCCGAAGAACAGCGGGCCGTTGATCTCGTAGAGCATGATGCCCGCCGGCAGCGGTTCCTTGAGATCAGGATGCGTGGAGCCGATCAACTGCACATCGCTGACCTCGGCCATGCGGCGCATGAACAGCACCGCCGCGAGCACGATGCCGGCGGAGACCGCGATGGTCATGTCGAAGGTGACGGTCAGCAGGAAGCATGTGAGCAGCACCGCGACGTCGCTGCGCGGCCCCACGCGCAGCACGTACACGAAGTGCTTGACCTCGCTCATGTTCTTGGCCACCACCAGCAGCAGCGCCGCCAGCGATGCCATCGGCAGATAGCCCAGCAGCGGCGCCAGCGACACCATCGCCGCGAGCACGAACGCGGCATGGGTCATGGAAGCGATGGGTGAGCGGCCGCCGCTGCGCACATTGGTGGCGGTGCGCGCGATCGCGCCCGTCGCGGCGAAGCCGCCAAAGAACGGCGCCACGATATTGCCGGCGCCCTGGGCCAGCAGCTCGGCGTTGGGATCGTGCGTCTTGTTGATCATGCCGTCGGATACCACCGCCGACAGCAGGCTCTCGATCGCTCCCAGCATCGCGATCGCGAACGAGGCGATCAGCAGCGCGCGGAACATGTTGAAATCCACATGCATTGGCTGGCCGTCCGGGCCGGCTTCATGCCACGGCAGCACAGTCAGCGGCGGCGTGCGCGGGATGCCCTGCTGCATCGCGCCATCGGCATCGATGTATGAGAATCGCGTGTTGATCGTCGCCACATGCCAGTCAGGATTCGCGCTGGTCAGGACGATGCCCGCAACCGCCGCCAGCGGCAGCGCCACCAGCGGTGCGGGAATGCGCCGGATCAGTCGCGGCCACGCCAGCAGCATGACCAGCGTTCCCACGCCGATGCCGACATCCGGCCAGTTGATCGTCGGCAGCGCGTTCACCAGCGCCTGCACCTTCTGCACGTAATGCTCCGGCATCTTCGCGATTGACAGACCGAGGAAATCCTTGACCTGCAGCGTCGCAATGACGACCGCGATGCCTGCTGTGAAGCCAGTCGTCACCGGATACGGAATGAACTGGATGAGGGTGCCGAAACGCAGCAGGCCCATGAGCATCAGCAGCACGCCCGCCATGACGGATGCACATGCCAGCCCACCCAGGCCGTAGCGCTCGGTGATGGGGGCGAGGATGACCACGAACGCCGCTGTCGGCCCTGACACCTGCACGCGCGAACCGCCCAACAAGGCAATCACGAAGCCCGCGATGATGGCCGTGTACAGGCCGTGCTGTGGCGGCACGCCGCATGCAATCGCCAGCGCCATGCTCAGGGGCAGCGCAACGACGCCGACGACGATGCCCGACAGGAGATCCGTGCGGAGGTGGCGCGATGTGTAGCCCTCGGCGATGGCCTCGCGCAGCGCTTGAGCCGGCCTGACCCGCAACCCCGGCAACGCCTGAATCACCGTTTCGATCCGCTTGACCATCCGTGTCCTTCGCCTGTCGCTTGCCGTGCGACTCCATTCAACATCGTCGATTCGCCGTAGCGCGCTTCATTCAGGCGCCCGGCGGCGAATTCGCTGCATCGCATGATGCGGAAAGTGCGAATGCTATCGGCCTACACTCCCCTAGTCTGCAGGAGATGCCTTTGGCTTCGACCTTCGTCAGTCCCCCCCCTGCGTCTGCCTCCGGGAAATCGCTGCCGCGAACGCTCGGCGACCTGCATGCCAGCGGCTGGCGCTCGAAGCCGGTGAAACAGGAAATCCACGACAACCTCGTCGCGGCCCTGGCTCGTGGCGATGACCTGTTTCCCGGCATCCTCGGCTACGACGACACCGTCATCCCGGAGATCATCAACGCGATCCTCGCCCAGCACGACATCCTCTTCCTCGGCGAGAAGGGCCAGGCGAAGAGCCGCCTGATGCGCATGCTCGTGCGGTTTCTTGATGAGAAGATTCCTTACCTCGACATCGCAGGAAGCCCGGTGCATGAAGATCCGCTGCATCCGATCACCAGGGCCGGCCGCGAATTCGTGAAGGAGCATGGCGATCGCGCACCAATCGCGTGGTGGCCGCGCGAGCAGCGCTACGCCGAACGGCTCTCACCCGGCACGAAGTTCGCCGACATCATCGGCGAGATCGATCCGGCCAAACTCGTCAGCGGCGCTTCGATGAGCGCCGAAGACGCCCTGCACTTCGGCCTGATCCCGCGCATGCACCGCGGCATCTTCGCCATGAACGAACTGCCCGACCTCGATGATCTCGTGCAGGTGGGCCTGTTCAACATCCTGGAAGAGCGCGATGTTCAGATTCGCGGCTACCCGGTCAACTTCGACATCGATGTCCTGATCCTCTTCTCCGCCAACCCCAGCACCTACAACCGCTCGGGCAAGGTCATTCCGCAGTTGAAGGATCGCATCGGCTCGACGATCCAGACGCACTACCCGCGACAGCGCGACATGGGCATCGCGATCATGAAGCAGGAGGCGGCGGTTTCGCTCGACGGCGCCTATCCGGTGCTGGTGCCGCCATTCATGGAGGAAATCGTCGAGCAGATCTCGATCGCGGCCCGCAAGAGCAAGTACATCGATCATCATTCCGGCGTGAGCGCACGCTTTTCGATCGCCAACTACAAGACGATGATCGCGAGCGCGCGGCAGCGCGCGATCAGGCTTCAGGAGAGGCCTGCGGTGACGCGCGTCAGCGATCTCGCCCACATTCAGAGTTCAGCCCTGGGCAAGCTCGAACTCGACATGATGGGCAGCCAGCAGATGACCGAGAAACAGGTCATCGATGCGATCGTTGCCGACGCGATCAAGACGGTCTTCAGCGAGTACGTCGATGAGCACGGCCTCAGCGAGATCGCCGACATCTTCGCCAAGGGCGTGAAGATCGAGGTCGGCGACATGCTGCCGTCATCGGCCTATGCCGAGCGCCTGAAGCGCGTGCCGCCGGCATGGGAGAAGGCTTTCGAAGTCAACGCCGCGGAGAGCCCGGCCGTGCGCGCCAGTTGCGTGGAGTTTGTGCTCGCGGGGCTGTATGTCACGGACCGCATCAGCCGTGCGACGCATCACGGGCGGATCGTGTACGAGATCGGAGGTTGAGCGACGGTCATGATGCGATCCGGTCGCGACATTCCCACCGATCAGCGGCTGGGCGGCATCATCCACACCTATCAGGCGTTCGATCCCAAGTCCTTCCCGCCCCCCACTGCCCCCCCACCGGACCTGGTTTCCGGAGCCTTCGAGCACATGCTCGCGTTCGGCTCGACGCGGCAACTGACCGATGAGGAACTCGCGCGGGCGATCCATCTCGATCCATCGCAAATCAAGGGATTGGGGCCGAGCCTCGATGCGCTCATCGCCATGCTCGAAGAGCGCAAGCGCAAGATTCTCGCAACGTACGAAACCGACACGGTGCAGGACGCTGCAAAAAGGGCGTATCACGAAACCGCGGCGGCGATTCAGCCGCCTTCGAAGTTCGCCAAGCAGTTACACAAGGCGGTGGCCGGCGAGCAGGTGCGCGATCTTGAGGACCTCTGGTATCGCGCGGGCGATGAGCGTTCGCCCTTTGCACGGGCCATGTTGCAACTCATCGAGCGCCTCGGCGAGAAGTACCAGGTCGAGGAACTGGCAGCGAAGTACGCTTTCACCGGCTCCTCCCCGTTGTCGGTAGAGGAGGCCATCGCCGTCAAGGCCGAACTCGAGAAGATCGACGATCTGCTCAAGCAACTGCGTGAGGCCCGCAAGACAGCCCAGATCGGCGTCATCGACATGGAGGCGCTCGCCGAGTTCGCCGAGCCCGGCGACCTCAATCAACTCAGCGCCCTGCAGCAGCAGATTCAGGATTACCTGCGCGAAATGGCCTCACAGCAGGGGCTCGAACACACCGCCGAGGGCTACAAGCTCGGCCCGCACGCCATGCGCCTGTTCCAGAGCCGCCTGCTGACGGAGATCTTCAGCGATCTTCAGGAGGCGCGCTCGGGACGCCACACCGGGCCGATCATCGGCGAGGGCGCGGTGGAACTGCAGCGCACCAAGACCTACGAGTTCGGCGACAGCGTCACGCACATGGATGTGCCGCAGTCGATCATCAATGCGCTCATACGCGAGCGGACGGTCGAAAACACAGACGTCGACGATTCGTCACCGAAACGAGTCCGCATTGCGCCCGACGACATCGACATCCATCACACGCGCAACAACCCCAAGTGCGCCAGCGTCGTCATCCTCGACATGTCCGGCTCCATGCGGCACGGCGGGCAGTACATCAACTGCAAGCGCATGGCGCTGGCGCTCGACGGCCTGATCCGCCGCGAGTATCCCGGCGATTACCTGCAGTTCATCGAGATGTACACCTTCGCCAAGGCGCGGCACATCTCCGAACTGCCGGCGCTCATGCCCAAGCCGGTGACGATCTACAACCCGATCGTCCGGCTCAAGGCGGACATGGCCGATCCCGACATCAGCGAGTTCCAGATTCCGCCGCACTTCACGAACATCCAGCACGCGCTGCACCTGGCGCGACGGATGCTCCAGCCGCAGGACACGCCCAACCGCCAGATCATTCTGATCACCGACGGCCTGCCCACCGCGCATTTCGAAGGCTCGATGCTGTACCTGCTCTACCCGGCTGATTCCAAGACCGAGCAGGCGACGATGCGCGAGGCGATGCTGTGCGTGCGCGAGAACATCACGATCAATATCTTCCTGCTGCCCAACTGGGGTCAGACCGAGGATGATGTGCAATTCGCGCACAGATTGAGCGAGGTGACCAAAGGCCGCGTGTTCTTCACGGGCGGCCGCGATCTCGATCGCTTCGTGGTGTGGGACTACGTGCGAATGCGGCGCACGATCATCGCGTGACCATTCCTGCCAGTCGCGGCGTAGCACGCGCGAGACTCAACCTGTACGCTGAATCGCGCGATGGCAGACGCCGCACCGCAGACAGAATCTCCACCGCGCAAGCCTCGTCGCAAGCGCCGCTGGTTGTTGCGCGCCTTGGTGTGCGTTGTCCTTCTTCTGATTGCGTTCGAACTCTTCTGCCGGCTGTACCTGGGCCTCGGCGATCCGCCGCTGATCATGCCCGATCCGCAGATCGAGTACCTGCACCGGCCATCCACCTCCTATCGCCGATTCGGACACGCGGTCGCCTTCAATGCGTACTCAATGCGCAGCCCCGATTTCGCGGCCCGCAAGAGCGATCACAACGAGAGCCGCGTCATGGTGCTCGGCGATTCGATCATCAACGGCGGCGGTCACACCGACCAGACACAACTCGCCACGGAACTGCTGCGAACACGCCTGCAGGCCGAGTGGAATCGTCCGATCGTCGTCGGCAACATCTCCGCCGGCAGTTGGGGTCCCGCGAACCTCCTCGCCTATGCCAACAAGTACGGGCTGTTCGATGCGGACTTCGTGGTCATCGTGCTCGGCAGCCAGGACGCCGGCGACATCCCTTCGTTTGATCTCTCCGGGACTGATTCACCGACGCGCAAGCCTTTACTGGCGAGCATCGAGTTCGCGCAGCGATACGCGCCCGCGCTGCTGCGTTTCTTCGCGTCGGGGCGCAAGGTTGACGTCGCTCCCACGCCGACCGGCGAGCAGATCGAGGAATCGCTGGATGCGCTTCGGCAGTTGATTGACCTGTCGCGATCGCGCGGAGCGATGGTGGCGGCCGTCCTGCACTGGGAGCGCACCGAACTCACCGACAACATGCCGCACGCGAGCATGAACGACATTCGACGCACCCTCGAGAAGCGCGATGTGCCGATCATCGACATGCATGATCGACTGCGCGATTCGATCCTCGCCGGCCGTGAGCCGTTCCGCGACTACACGCACCCGAACGCCGTCGGCCAGCAGTTGATGTGCGATGCCATTGCCGAATGGATGAATCAGCATCGGCCACCGCCGCACGGCTCCGGCTAGGTGGCGCTGCGCAGCACCTTCTGCGCCAGTGCCTCGTGCATTGTCGCAGCCGCCTCCAGCGAGTACAGGCGCTGGGCTCGCGCGTACCCCGCATCGCCGATGCGTTGCGCCAAGCCTGGCTCATTCCAGGTTCGTTCGATGGCGCTGCGCAGCGCCGCCTCATCGCCATGGGGCGTCACGAGGCCGTTCTCGCCGCTGACGACGTAGTCGCTCATGCCCAGACATGCGGTCACCACGCTTGGCGTGCGCATGAACATGCCGTGGATGAGCGTCGTGAACGCGCCGGGCAGTTG
>DATKJG010000216.1:0-10095 GCA_035543215.1 Phycisphaerales bacterium
TCGAATCACCATCGACCCGCGCTCGAAGCGATGGCCGCCGAGCGCGAACGGTTCGATGACGGCTCGCACGTTCACGCCGGCCTGCAGCAATCGCCCCGCGACGCGCATCGCATCAGACTCGGCGATGTCGATCACCCAGCCGTAGACCACGGCGGCCGCGGCGTTCGCTGGAGCAATGGCCACCGCGACGGGCGCAGCGTCTGCGGCACGGACCTCTGGAACGCTCCCTGCCCAGTAGCTCTCCAGGCCGTAGGCCATGGGCAGGTTCCACGCCGTGATGTCGTAGGAGCGCGTGCCCTTGCCCTGTTCGATGTCGCGCCGTTCCTCGACGAGGAAGCCGTCGGTCATGTGAGGATCGAAGCCGAGGATCGATCGCACCAGCCGTCCACGCGGCTGCGCAGCCTTCACAATCAGCGTCTGCGCCGGCATCACGCGCGCCACATGCTGCACGCCCCACGTGTCGGTCACGCGCTGGGCGGTGAACGCGTCGGCGGCCGAGGTGAACTCGATGCCATGCATGGTCAGCACGTCGATCAATCGCTGGCGGCGCGCATGATCGTTGCCGGGCGGCAGCAGAAATACGCCTGCCTGCGCGAACTCATCGCCGCAGGCGGTCCGCATGTCGACCACGAAGTCGCGCAGGATCTCCCTGCGATTGGCCCGCAGCGTCTCGAGGTTGGCGAGGCTGCTGACGACGTTCATCTCCACCGCGGTCTTGTAGGTGTGCACGTTGCCCGCGGGCTGGCGCACACTCTGGCCTGCAGCCGATGCCTGCTCGTAGAGCATGCTGATCGCGCCGGTGAGGTTGCCCCAGGCGTTGGTGTAGCCGGGATACCAGTCGTCGAGCCACTCGCGCGTGTAGTAACTCCAGCCGCGCAGGTTGAAGGCGCCGGCCTGGTCGTGCGAGAAGACCTTGCGCCACTTGAGATTGTTCTGCGAGTAGCGGGGGTTGATCGGCTCGCGCGGCGGATCGAAGAGATACGTGTCCAGCGCGCCCTGCTCGTGCGAATCGACCTGGAAGTGCGGGTTCCATTCGCGCAGGGCCGCCACGCGCCCGCGGCTCTCGGGCTGCGTGAGCGGCAGCCAGTCGCGGTTCATGTCGAAGAGGTAATGATTTGTGCGACCCGCCGCCCACAATGCATCGTGCTGCATCGCCTGGTAGTCGTCGTTGGGCACCTGGCCGATCATCGTGCGCAGGTTCGCGAGATAACGCTCGCGACCATCGGGATTCTGCATCGGGTCGATGATCGTGACGACCTCGTCGCGCAGTCGCTTGATCGCATCATCCTCGCTCGAGGCGAGGCGATACATCAGTTGCATGGCGCTGTCGGCAGGCGAGATCTCGTCGCCGTGAATCGAGTAGGCCATCCACGCGATCGCAGGGAGCTTGTCGATGATCGCGGCCTGATCGGCATCGCTGAGATTGCGCGGGTCGGCCAGTTTCGCGTTGTCGGCCTTGATCCGAGCAAGATCCGCCTGGTTCGCGCTGCTGGTGATGATGACGTGATAGAGCGTGCGGCCCTCGTGCGTCTGGCCGTGCGATTCGATAGACACCACGTCGCTCGCCGCATCCAGGGCCTGCATGTAGCGCACGAGTTCGTCGTAGCGCACAGGGCGATCGCCGGGCTCAAAACCCAGCACGTCGCGCGGCGCGGGAACAGCCGCGGCAGCTGGCCCGGTGGCGGGATTGGCACGTTGCGACGAAGCCGCCGTGCTCATGCAGCCCGCGATGCACAATGCTGCTGATGCCAGCCCGCGCGATAACCAGTCCAGATGACCACCGAAACGCGGGGCGCGACGCGAGCAGCCAGCATGCATCTTCAATCCTCCGAGAGTGCGTGCGCACTATACAGGGAGGACGATGACCCGTTTCCGTCCGGTCAAGCAGCCGGGCTCAGTTGAGCAGCCTGAAGACGTTTCCCATGCGCGGGTCAGCAGTGATGATCTGCAGCAAATCCGACATGCCCGGGCGCGCCGCCTGTCGCGCCTGCGACATACCGCCGGCGGCCATGGCGGCGACGAGCATCGCGCCGCCCATGCCGCCCATCGAGCCCGCCACGCCGCAGGCGTTGACGAGCATCGAGCGGTCGCCCTGCGAGGTGACCACCAGGTCGTTGCCGACCAGCCGCGTCACTGAGACGCTGGCCTTGGCATCCTTCGACAACTCGGCGAACGACGGCATGATGTTGCCGGCATCGCGCTTGACATCCGTCGGCGAGCGCACCGCGTTGGCAAGGGCCGTCATGCCCAAACTCACCAGGCCGTAACCCTGGCCGATCATGCGCGGGGTGTCGACGAACGTGACCTGCATCGCATCCTTCAGGTCGCCGCCGCCCATTTCCTTGAAGCGCGGATTGTCAGCAAGCGAGTTCTTGCCGGACTTCGCCTGTTCGATCGCCGCGGTCAGCGCGCCGGGCGAAGCCGCGACGTACAGCCAGCCATCGGTGACGGTCGAGCAGATCTCCAGCGGAACCGGCAGGCCGGGGAACGTCAGGGCCAGCACCTTGCTGCCGTTGACATCGCGCTCGGCGACGCGCACGTAGCCGCGCGCCTTGTCCTGGCCGATCTGATTGATCATCCCGCGAATGCGGGCCCGCGTGGCCTCGAGCCCCTCGGGGTTCTTGACTTCGACGAAGAGCACCGTCGAGGCCAGCCCGCCGCCACCGCTCGAATCCGACATGTACATGCCCATGGTCTGGCCGAGGTGGTCGACGATGTCGCGCTGCGGGTGGATGCCGGTAGCATCCTCGATGAACTTGAACGGATCGGCCGCGGCTTCCTCGCCACCGGCGCCCTGCCGCTTCATCGCTTCGCCGGCCATCGCGCCCAACATCTTCAGCATGCCGCTGAGGTTGGTCTTGCCGACCTGCGCATACGAAGCGTCGGCAGGCACGCGCTTGAGATCGGCCGCGGTGAGCGCTGATTCAGCGAGCAAGCCGCTGGATTCCAGCGCCTTGCGATAGTTGGTGAACGTGCCCCAGCCGTAGCAGCGGTCCTTGCCATGACCTGCCGCGAACGTGAGTTCGCCCGCATCCGGGCCATACATGCCTGAAGCGGCCAGGTGTGCACGGACCATCTCCGCTTCCTCGCCCGCCTGCGCCAGCATCATGTCCATGAGAGGCTGCAGTTGCTTGACATCGAGTCGGCCGGCGAACACAGGCTTGACATCCTTGGGCAGGCCGGTCGTGGTGCTGGGCATGTCGGCCGCGCCGACCCTGTTCACACCCAGCACGAACGCCGATCCGTTTCCGGCCTTCATCGTGCCGAAGTACAGCGGCACGCCGTCAGCATCCACGGTCTGCATGCCGGGCATGCCCTGCGCGGGCGAAGCGGGCGGCGCGCCGTGCTGGGCCAGCATGCCGTTGAAGCGACCGGCGAAGTCAGCGGCCGAATCAGCCGGGCCGTAGAAGCTGATCTGGCCGTAGAACGGCGGGCCGTCGGGCTGGGCGTTCATGTCGAGCAGGCCTGCTCGCAGGCTCATCGGGCTCATGAGCAGTTGCAGCGCCAGTTGGATCGCCGGCGCTGGCATCGATTCATCCTCGACCTCGCGCGGCAGTTCCAGCACGCGCTCATCGAGCATCTTCAAGGCGCGCAGCAGGCCGGCGTCCTTGGGATCGCTCAGCAGCGCATCGGCCCCGGCCGAATAGACCACCAGCGCATCCGTCGCGGCTCCAGGGGCGGCTCCAGAGCCGGCGACGGCTTTGGCCCCACGTGCGGGCGGATTCTGCTGGGCCGCGACCGGCGATGACGGAGCAACCAGAAGCGAGGTGAAGACGGTGAACGACGCGAGTGTGCAAGCAGTACGCATGGCGCAAAAATCCCTCTGCCGACCTGTTTCCACGATGAAGTTGTTCCCAATCGCGTCGCGGCGATTTCACACTCATCATAGGCGAATGCAGTTGGCACTGAAGTATTCAAGCGATTTCTGCCCCTTGCCTCTCGCCCGCTAGACTGTCCGCCCCATGTCGATCCTCGTTGACGGCTCCACCAAGGTCATCTGCCAGGGCATCACCGGCTCGGCCGGGGCCTTCCACACCAAGGGCTGTCTCGACTACGGCACGAAGGTGGTCGGCGGCGTCACGCCCGGCAAGGGCGGCACGAAGGACGCCAACGGTCTGCCCATCTTCGACACCGTCGCCGACGCCGTGACGGCCACGGGAGCATCGGCCACGATGATCTTCGTTCCGCCGCCGTTTGCGAGCGATGCCATTCTCGAAGCGGCCAACGCCGGCATCGCGGTCATCTGCGCCATCACCGAGGGCATTCCCACGCAGGACATGATTCGCGTCAAGGCCGCGTTGCGCGACTATCCCAAGTCGCATCTGATCGGCCCCAACTGCCCCGGCGTCATCACGCCCGGCAAGCGCATCAGCGGCGAGGGCGCGAACGCGAAGTTCGAAGGCGGTTGCAAGATCGGCATCATGCCCGGCTACATTCACACCGCACGGGCCGATGCGAAATCGAAGAAGGCCGTCGGCATCATCTCGCGCAGCGGCACGCTCACGTATGAAGCCGTATGGCAGACCTCATCACTGGGCCTCGGCCAGAGCACGTGCGTGGGCATCGGCGGCGATCCGGTCAAGGGCCTCAACTTCATCGAACTGCTCGAGATGTTCAACCGCGATAAGGACACCGACGGCGTGGTGATGATCGGCGAGATCGGCGGCAGTGACGAAACCAATGCGGGCGAATGGATCAGAAAGAACATGAAGAAGCCCGTGGTCGCTTTCATCGCCGGGCGCACCGCGCCCAAGGGCAAGCGCATGGGCCACGCAGGCGCGATCATCGGCGGGGCTGACGACACCGCCCAGGCCAAGATGGATGCGCTCAAGCGCTGCGGAGTGCACGTGGCAGAAAGCCCGGCTGACATCGGCTCCACAATGGCCCGCGCGCTGGGCATCTGAATCTGACTGCGCGCCCGGTGTTGACCACGGATGCCACGGATTGGCCATCTGGCATCTGTTTCGCGCACGGTTCCTATGATTGCCCATGACGCGCGTCGCTTCACCGCCGATCGAGTACCCGCACGTTGATGTTGTCGCACCCGCCGGGGCGCGAGGCGGAGTGTTTCAGGGCATGCGCTGCGTGGATACCTCGGGCAATCCGCGCATTCCGATTCTGATGGAGATGGTGGGGGCGCTCAGCCGGGCCGATGAACCCAAGGAGGTGCTGCGCGCCTTCGCCGATGGCTTTGCCCGGATCAATGGCCCCACCGGCTACGTCACCCTTTCGGTTCGCGGCCTGAAGCCCGGCGAATACAAGATCACGCGCATGATCACCGACGGCGTGCCGAGCCACATCGAGGATTCCGATCCGTGGCGCGACTGGAATTCCATCCCCATCAGCCGCGGCGGCCTCTTCGGTGAAATCATCCGCAACGCCTATCCCGAACTCATTCATCACTTCTACCTGCGCGATGATCCGGTCGTCGGCGATGCGCTGTCGAAGTTCGGCTCGATGATGGCCATCCCGCTCTTCGAGCATGGCGAGCCGCTGAACTGGTCCATCACCCTGCGCAACGACGCCGAGGGGTTCACGGAACGCGAACTGGAAGAGGCGATCCTGCGGGCGAACCTCGGCGGCGCGACGGTGAAGAATGTGCTGATCAACCGGCAACTGCGCGAGGCCAACGCCCGCACGCAGCGCGAGATCGAGCAGATCGCCCGGATTCAACGGGCCCTGCTGCCACAGGCGCTGCCGCAACTGGTGGGCATTTCGATCGCGACGAGTTACGAGACATTCGATACGGCCGGCGGCGATCTCTACGACCTGACGCCGCTCGAGGACGATTCGCGGCCCCTCGACCAGCGCGTGCTCGGCATGCTGATCGCGGACGCCGCCGGGCACGGTCCGGCTGCGGCGGTCGTCGCGGCCATGCTCAACGCCATCTTCTACACCTATGGCGAGCGCGGCCGCGGCGAGGGACCCGCGGGCCTGCTGCGGTATGCCAACGAACATCTCATGGCCAAGCGGCTGGAAGGCACGTTCGTCACGGCGTTTATCGCGGCTCTGGATCCGGTCAATCGGCGACTGATGTACGCCCGAGCCGGGCATAACCCGCCGCTGATCAAGTCCGCAGGCAGCGGCGGGCTGGTGCAGCGCGTTGAGGAGGTCGGCGGCATTCCTCTGGGCGTCATCAACGGCGCGGCGTATGACAACGGCGTGATCGCGCTCGAGAGCGGGCAGACGCTCGTGCTGTACACCGATGGCATCGTCGAGGCGATGAACCCACAGCGCGACATGTTCGGCATCGAGGGCATCGAGCGCGCCCTCACGCAATGCAGCGGCGAGCCTGACTGCGTCATCAATTCCATCAAGACGGCCTTGCGCGAGCACGAGGCAGGTGTGCGGCCGGCGGATGATCAGACCATTGTCGCCATCAAGGTGGCTTAGATTACGTGCCCGTTACGATCCATCGGCGTTGAGCATCCGCCGAAGCCCCTCCTCGAATCCGACCAGCGGCGTGTATCCGATCAACGCGCGGGCCGCGTCGATGCTCGCAAGACTATGCATGACATCACCGGGGCGCTGCGGTTCGAAGCTCGGTTCGGCCTTCGCGCCCATGATCCGCTTCAGCGTGTCGAGCAGTTGCAACAGCGAGAAGCGCTCGCCGCAGGCGATGTTGATGGCTTCGCCTCGCGGCGGCTTCTTACAGGCGCCGGCCAGCAGATTGGCGTGCACGACATTCTCGATGGATGTGAAGTCGCGTGACTGCGTGCCGTCGCCGTAGATCAACGGCCGCTCCCTTGTGCGCAGGGCCTCAATGAATCGCGGCACGACGGCGGCGTACATCGAATCGTGCCGTTGCCGTGGGCCGAAGACGTTGAAATAGCGCAGGCTTACGCCCGTCATGCCGAAGCACGCGCAATGCGATTGCAGCAGCAATTCCCCCGTATATTTGGCTGCGGCGTAGGGCGAGCGCGGCTGGGGCGGCATTGATTCGATCTTGGGCAGCGTTGGCGTGTCGCCGTACGCGCTGCTCGAGGCGGCATACACGATGCGCGGCATCGCGCCGCGTTGCTGTCCCGCCTTGCGAGCCGCCTCCAGCACGCTCAGTGTCCCCATCGCGTTGACCTGCAGGAACCGCGCCGGCTCTTGCACGCTGCGCGGCACCGAGCCCAGCGCCGCCTGGTGAAACACCACTTCGCATCCCTCGACCGCCGCGGTGATGGCATTGGAATCGAGGATCGAGCCCAGCACGAATCTGATGCGATCCTTGACGCTTCGCAGATTCTCCAGCGAGCCGTTGCACAGGTCATCGATCACGCTCACGATCGCGCCGCGCGCCGCGAGTGCATCGACAAGGTGCGAGCCGATGAACCCCGCCCCGCCAGTCACGCACACCCGGCGATCGCGATAGAAGGAATCGCTTGCAGAATGAGCCACGGAAGTCGAATCACTTCGCAGGCTGCGTCGCCGGAATCTCGCCTCCCGGTCCGCTCTCGCGCTTCTTCTTGGCCAGTTCCTCGGCTGAAGGCGGCGTGTAGGTCGGATCGGGAATCTCAATGCTGCGAATCTGCCACAGCCGGGCGCTCATCACGCGCCAGTCCTTGAACACCTCGCGATTGAGGCTGATCGTGACGAGTTGATTGAGACCGTCGCCGCGCGGATACACCAGGTCAACCTCGGCGTCGAAGGCCCGTGTGCGCACCTGCGTGATGTGAAGCGCGGGCTCGCCGACGGTCTTCATCGGCGTGTCATCGCCCTGCGTCTTCTCGAACACTTTCTCGTACGACTGCCAGCCTGAACCGGCCGGAAGGTTCACCGGATAGTTCTTGCCGGGCACGTACTCGGCCCGGGCGTAGTCGATGGCCAGCGCCATCACCGTGGGCAGCGGCTCGAAGGTCTCGCTGGTCATCGCCTGGGCAGGCTTGACCTCCACCGGCGGATAGGTCGCCCACGGCGAACAGCCTGCGAACAGCAGCGCGATTCCAGCAAGCGAAGCGAACAGACATCCGTGTCGAGCGTTATGGCGCATGGCGAAATCCTTTTCTGCCCGGCATGATCGCACGTTCCCCCGGCGCTCGCAAGCGGGATTCACCGCGGACCAATTCGTTGGAGACAAGCCGAGCCATCCGGCCATGAGTTTCCTGGTGAACGACGACGACGCCCGCGACCTGGCCCAGGCCATCGCCGGCGACCACGCAGCCTTCGCCCGCATCTACGACCGGCATGCGGCGGTCGTGCTGTCGCTTTGCCGTCAGAAGTCCGCATCCATCGGCGATCGCGCCTCCGCCGAGGACGCCTGCCAGGAGACCTTCCTTCGTGCCTTCCGCCTGCTTCCCAGAGTCAACGGCGACGTATCGCAAGCCGGCTTCCGTTCGTGGCTGTACGCGATCGCGCGGCGGGTGTGCTCTGAGGCGAAGCGTTCGCTCAACCGCCGCCGCGTGCACGAGGGGGCGGCCATGACGCTGATGATCGCCGATGTCGACTCGCGCATGGGCGCGTTGATGGGCGATTCCGAGCGTCGCGCTTCCCAGCGCGAGCAACTCGACCGCCTCACGCACGCCATCGATCAACTCGACGATGACGAGCGGCTGGCGATTCACCTGTACTACCTCGAGCGTGATCCGGTTTCCGCCGCACGCGAGGCGATGCAGATGTCGCGCAGCGGCTACTACAAGATCCTCGCGCGGGCGAGAGAGAAACTCGCCCTCGTCATGAACGCAGCCAGCGCATGAGCGCCGGGTGACACCCGGCGCACTCGCACAACGGCATTCGGACTGAACCCCATGTCCAACGAACACGAACATGATCTCGAGCGCCTCCCGCACGACGAACTCGATGCGCTGCTGCGCGCCTGGCACGAGGAGAACGCCGAGCGGGCTGCTGCCGGCAAGGCGCAGATGATTGCGCGGCTGCACACCGACACATCGCATTCGCTCTCCATCACAGGCGACGAATTGAATCCGCTGCATCGGAGCGTCCGCGCGCGACTCGCCGCCGCATCGCGCTCCGCCTCGCTTCGCGCCGCGGCGTCGCTGGGGCTGCTGATCACCGCCATCGCCCTGCTGATCCCGCTGAACTCCCGCCCCGCGCTCGCGCGGCAGGAAGTCATCATGCTGCCCGAAGGCGGCAAACTCGAAGCCCACGATGCCCGCGGCCAGGTCATTGGTCCCTGCGCGCTCAAGCACACCGATGTCCACGCCGACATCGCCGGCCCGTTCTCGCGTGTCACCGTCAAGCAGCAATATCACAATCCCTACGCGTACAAGATCGAAGCGGTGTACACCTTCCCGCTCAGCCACCGGGCCGCGGTCGATCGCATGACCATGACGGTGGGCGATCGCATCATCGAAGGCGAAGTGCACGAGCGCCAGCAGGCCCGGCAGATGTACGAATCGGCCCGCCAGGCCGGCCACGTCGCCAGCCTCCTCGAGCAGGAGCGACCGAACATCTTCACGCAGTCGGTGGCGAACATCGAACCCAACGCCGATGTGCTCATCGAGATCAGTTACATCGAGATGCTGCAGCAGCGCGATGGCGAGTACACCTTCGATTTCCCGATGGTGGTCGCGCCGCGCTACATTCCGGGTAACTCGATCGGCTCGTTGGGCAACGCACGACAGGTGGGAATCGTGGGCGCGCTGCCGAATGAACTCGAACGGCGCGATGGCGTGATCCTCCTTGGTCCGGCGACATTCGAGCGGCAGAAACTCGAGATCCTCGGCGCGGTCGAGCAGGGCAACCTCCAGTTCAACAAGACACCGAAGGGGCCGGCGCCGTTCCTGCAGCGGATCATCGATGTCGCCGTGCCGATCATGACGCCCGACGGGGCGTATCGCGCCCGCGAGGATGTGCAGGCGCTCTACCGCGCCAATCCCAATTACGACTTCGACGTGCTGTACGCCGACGGCACGCGCGAGTTCGGCCAGATCGCCGGCGACGGGCTCGGGCATGTCGCGGGGCGATGGTTCTACTTCGAGCCTTCGATCCTCATCGCGATTCAGCGCGAAGACGCAGGCGACGCCGCGGCATTCGCGGCGGACACCAACCAGGTGCCCGACGCCAGCCGCATCACGCCCATGCCGGTGCGGCCGCCCACGCGCGCCGGGCACGACATCTCGCTGTCGGTGCATATCGACACGGGCGAGG
>DATKJG010000217.1:0-6759 GCA_035543215.1 Phycisphaerales bacterium
ACTGCATGATGTCGCGGCTGGTGGCTGAGTCGAGATTGCCCGTCGGCTCGTCGGCCAGCAGGATCGAAGGGTTGTTGAGAATGGCGCGGGCGATGGCGACGCGCTGCTTCTGGCCGCCGGAAAGTTGATTGGGCCGGTGCGTCATGCGGTTGCCCAGCCCGACGCGCTCCAGCGCCGCCTTGGCTTTGCGACGGCGCGATCCCCAGCCGCCCCGGGTATAGAGCAGCGGCATTTCGACGTTCCGCAGCGCCGTCATGCGCGGCAGCAGTTCGAACGACTGGAACACGAAACCGATCTGCTGGTTGCGCACCTTGGCAAGTTCCGCGGCACTCATGCGGCTGACATCGCGGTTGGCCAGGAAGTAGCGGCCATCGGTCGGCTGATCGAGGCAGCCGATGATGTTCATGAGCGTGCTCTTGCCCGAGCCCGAAGAGCCCATGATGGCGACGAAATCGTTCTGCTCGATCTCGATATTCGCGCCGCGCAAGGCGTGAATGCGTTCGACTCCAACGCGGTAGATCTTCCGCAAGTTGATCGTGCGGATGATGTTCATCAGCGCACCCGCACCTGCACGCCGCCGCGCGAGCCTTCCTTGCCATCGCCCGACTTCGTCTCGCCCTTGCCTTCGTCAACCTTGATGAGGTCGTTGTGCTTGAGCGACTCGAGCGTCTTGTAGGGTCCGACGACGACGACGTCGCCATCCTTGAGCCCTTCGAGAATCTGGCTGTGCGTGTCATCGCTGGCGCCGCGGCGCACCGGCGTGAGCACCGCTTTCCCGTCAACCATGCGATAGACGGCCGTGCAGGTGCGGCGGGAACGATCGATGAGCGGGTTGTCGCGCTTCACATCGTCTGGCAGGTCGTCGATCAGCCGATCGACCACCGCCTGGCTCTCCACGGCGAGGCCTTCATGCGATTCGATTTCGATGTCGACGTTCGCCTGGCCTCCCGAGCGAATGAGCTTGCCGCGCAGGTCGATCTCGACTTCGGTCTCGTAGTAGCCCGTGCCGTCCTGCTTGATTGTGCGCTCGAGGGCCACCTGCGTCACCGTGCCGCTGAAGACCTCATCGCGGTAGGCGTTGATGTGCACCTTGGCGGGCTGATCGTCGGCGACCTTGGAGATGTCCACCTCAGCCACCTCGGCCTTCACGAGCATGCGCGAGAGATCGGCGATCTTGAGGATCACCGTGCCGGGGTTGTTCATCGTGCCCACGAGCACGACTTCGCCGATCTCTGCGTTGCGCGCGGTGAGCAGGCCGTCCATGGGCGATCGGATGGTGGTCTTCTCCAGCCGCTGCTGGATCTGATCGACATCGAAGTTGGCGGCCTGCAGCGAGTTCTCGCGCATCGAAATCGAGAACTTGGTCGCATCCACGCTGGCCTGGGCATTGGTCACGCCTTCCTGGGCGATGTCGAGGTCCTTCTGCGCGAGGTCGCCGCTGTCAAAGAGGGCCTGCTGGCGCTTGAGCGTCCTCTTGGCGGTTTCGAGCGTCGAGAGCATGCCGGCCAGCCGCGCGGTCTCGGCCTTGAGGCTTGAGTCCTCCATCTTGGCCCGGGACTTGGCGGCATCGAGCGAAGCCTTCAGATCGCGATCATCGAGTTTGACGACCATGTCATCCTTCTTCACGACATCGCCGACGTCGAAGGGCATTTCCTCGATGCGGGCCGAGACCTCAGCCGAGATGTCGACCTTGGTGTGGGCCTCGATCTCGCCGGGCGCCTTCACCGTCTCGACGAGCTTCCGGGCGGCGATGGTCTCGACGCGCACCGCCGTCATGGGCGGCTCGGGCTTGAACGAGCGCAGGGCCCCCTGCAACTGGGGCCCCGCGACCAGCGCGCCGGCAACAACCAGCCCCAGAAGAATCATCAGAACAATCAGAGCGGTCTTCAAGAAGTGCTCCCGAATACACGGCGCCTGTCTGAAAGAAATCTTGCAGCGTCAGGCCCGCCGGAACGCGTCTCCAGCCGCGTCCACGGACCGTGCGCTTATTGGGAGAGCTGCCCAATCGGTTGCATTCCCGACCGCGGCTTTCCCAATGCAGGAGCATAGCGGGCTCCGGCGATTCGGGCACGCTCGTGTCGTCAGTGTTGCGCCTCCCGTTGTACAGTGTGCGAGGTTGTGCCGGATTCCGGCGCCAGGAGCCACCTGAAGTGATCAAGCTCACATGCGATAACTGCGAAAAGCCCTTCGAGGTGGAGGACGATGCGCACCCGGGCGAGAAGGTGAGTTGCCCATATTGTGGTGACATCAATCGCGTGCCTCCTGCCGTAGCGCCGGTCGCGCGGGGCAAGCCGGTTCCCGCAGCTCCGGAAGGTTCGATGCCAGCGCGCGGCGTGTCGCAGCCAGCGCAGGAAGCCGAGGAGCGCGATGTCATGATCGTGCGACAGGCGATGTTCCGCGCCCACCCGTTCCTGTATTCACTGATGGTGCTGGTGATCCTTGTTGGATTCGCCTATGCCGTCGTGGCTCTGATTCAAGGGAGCCCCGCTCGCCATACGCAATGGTCCCGCTGGCACGTCTGGCTGGGCCTTATGGTGGCGGCCCTCGGCATCCTGTGGTGGATCGTCTGGTGGGGCGCGCCGCACCGCTGGGTCAAACTGATCATCACCAACAAGCGCACGATCCGGCACGAAGGCATCGTGGTGCGCAAGACCAGCGAAGTGCTGCACACCCACATCCGCAACGTCAAGATCGAGCAGAGCGTGCTGCAGCGCGTGCTGGGCGTGGGCTCGATCGCCATCGACTCGGCCGGCGGCTCGGACGCAGATCCCATCGAGATCCAGATGATCAACGTCGCCAAGCCCTACGACGTGAAGGCGGTGATCGATCAGTATCGGGGCATCTGAGGACCCATGAAGATTCACGAATACCAGGGCCGCGAACTGCTCGCATCCGCAGGCATTCCCGTGCCAGCAGGCAAGATGGTTCAGACCGTCGATGAGGCCGAGACAGCCGCCAAGGACATCCTCCACAGCGATGCCAAACAAGTCGTGATCAAGGCCCAAGTGCACGCTGGTGGCCGAGGCAAGGCGGGGTTCGTGAAACTCGTCAAGTCCGCGGCCGAGGCGCGCGATGCCGCCCAGTTCATGCTCACGCATCGAATGGTCTCGCCGCAAACCGGCCCCGGCGGACTGGAGGTCAAGCGCCTGCTTGTCGGCGCGGCAGTCGACATCGCCAAGGAGTACTACCTTGCGATCACCGTTGATCGTGCGAGCAACACCAACACGATGATCGCGTCGGCCGAGGGCGGTGTCGAGATCGAAGCCGTCGCTGCGAAGAATCCGGACGCGATCAAGAAGGCTCGCCTGCATCCCATCCTCGGCCTGCAGGGCTTTCAGGCGCGCGATCTGGCCTTCGACCTTGGCTTCAAGGGAAAGCAGGTCAGCCAGGCGGTGAACATCATGACGCGCCTGGCGAAATTGTTTCTGGATTGCGACGCCTCGCTGGCGGAGATCAACCCGATGATCGTCACGCCGCCATCGACTGATCATCCGGATGGCCAGGTGCTCGCGATCGACGCCAAGTTCAGTTTCGATGACAACGCGCTGTTCCGGCACAAGAACATCGCGGACATGTTCGATCCGACCGAGGAGAATCCCTCCGAACTTCGGGCCAACACCTTCGGCCTCAGTTACGTCGCGCTCGATGGCAACATCGGGTGCCTGGTGAACGGGGCGGGTCTCGCCATGAGCACGATGGACATTATCAAACTGCACGGCGGCGAGCCGGCCAACTTCCTCGACGTTGGCGGCGGCGCCACCGAGGAAGCCATCACCGAGGCCTTCCGCATCATTCTCAGCGATTCGCGCGTCGAAGGCGTGCTGGTCAACATCTTCGGCGGCATCATGCAGTGCGACAAGGTCGCCCGCGCCATCGCCGGGGCGGCGAAAGAGGTCGGCTTCAAGGTGCCGCTGGTGGTGCGCCTCGAAGGCACCAATGTCAACGAGGCGCGCAAGATCCTCACTGAGGCCAAGCGCGACATCCCGACGATGCAGGCCGCGACCGATCTCACTGACGCCGCCAGGAAGGTGTGCGCGGCCGTCGAATAGCAATCGATCTGGAGCCCACCCATGCTCATGAAGTCCATGGCCGCGCTGGCGATCGTGGGAGGTGCACTGTGCACGTCAGCTGTCCTGACCGAGCCGCGCCTCGGAGTTGACGACTCGAAATCCATGGCCGCCACGCTCGATGCCTTCCACGCCGCCGCCTCCAAGGCCGACTTCAACGGCTACTTCGCGCTCTTCGCGCCCGATGGCGTCTTCCTCGGCACTGATGCCACCGAGCGATGGACCGTCGAGGAATTCAAGGCGTACGCCAAGCCGCACTTCGATCAGGGCACAGGATGGACCTACACACCGATCAAAGACAAGCGCTTCATCACCATCGCCGACGATGGCAGAACGGCGTGGTTCGATGAACTCCTCTCAAACGAGAAGTACGGAACCTGCCGCGGGTCAGGCGTGCTGCGGAAGATCGGCGACGACTGGCGCATCGCGCAATACAACCTCTCGTTCATGATTCCCAACGATGTCGCCAAGGATGTCGTCGCATTGATTCGATCGAAGCAGAAGTAGGGCCGCGCGATAGGGAGCAGGCGCGCGATCACGCGCCTCACCGCCTACCATCGCACCTCGCATGCTGATTCTCTTCGATATCGATGGCACGCTCCTGCTCACGCAAGGCGCGGGCGTGCAGGCCATGCTTGATGCCGGGCGCGAACTGTGGGGCGAGCGCTTTACGATCGACGGCGTCGAATTCTCCGGCCGGCTCGACACGCTCATCTGGAACGATCTGACGCGCATCAACGGCGTGGCCAACGACGAGGCGAATCACGATCGCTTCCGCGCCGCGTATGGCCGCCAACTTGCCCAGCGCCTCCAACACAATCCCACGGCGAGACTCCTTCCGGGCGTGCGCGAACTCGTGCACAAGATCATCGATGTCGATCATGCCACGCTTGGCCTGCTCACCGGCAACTACCCGGAGACCGGGCGCCTCAAGATCCAATCAGCCGGCCTCGATCCCGACCTGTTCAAGGTCGCGGCATGGGGCTGCGACGGCAAGGCCCGGCGCGATCTCACGCCGCTGGCCATGAAGCGGCATCTCCAACTCACCGGCCGCCACGTGCGGGGCGAGGAAGTCGTCGTCATCGGCGACACGCCGCACGATGTCGATTGCGCCAAGGCGCACGGCTGCCGATCCATAGGCGTGGCCACGGGGATGTTCAGCGTCGCTGATCTCGAAGCGACGGGGGCCGACCTGGCGGTTGAAACGCTCGCTGACACCGCGGGCGTTTTGCGCTGGATGTTCGAATCGCCGGTGGCTGTTTCCGAGTAAGGTGACCGGCGTGAGGGGCCGACGCGCCATGGCCGTGCGCACTCCGATCGCCTTTCGGTTTGGAGCCTCATCGTGACCGCCGCGCCCACGCCGTTCCCCGAGTCGCCCGCGCCACCGACTCAAACCAGCGCCCGGCTGCCGCCGGGGTCGCCGCTGCGCAGCGCGCCGGTAGGCGAGAGCGACCGCATTCATGCGATCGATGTCCTGCGCGGTTTCGCGCTGCTGGGCATTCTCATCCTCAACATCCAGGCGTTTGCCATGCCAGGCGCGGCGTACATGAATCCGCACGCCTACGGCGATCTCACCGGCGCGAACTACACGGTGTGGTGGTTCACGCACGTGTTCGGCGACCAGAAGTTCATGACCATCTTCTCGATGCTCTTCGGAGCGGGCATCGTGCTGATGACCTCGCGAGCTGAGGCCCGCACCGGCCGATCGGCCGGCGTGCATTATCGTCGCATGGGCTGGCTGATCCTGTTCGGCCTGCTTCATGCCCACCTGTTGTGGTACGGCGACATCCTTTACTCCTACGGCATGTGCGGGCTGCTGGTATGGCTGGCGCGTAAGTGGTCGCCGAAGGTGCTGATCCCGCTGGGCATCGGATTGATCACGGTCACGAGCGTGCTCATGCTTGCGTCGGGGATGTCGATGCCGTACTGGGGAGAGGAAGGGATCGCGAACTTCAGCAAAGGCTGGTTGCCGCCAGCGGAACTTGTGCAGGGGGACCTCGACGCCTATCGCGGATCGTGGCTCGATCAGATGCCCAAGCGAGTCGTGACCTCGATCATGTTCGAAACGTTCCTGTTCGCCATCGCTGTCTTCTGGCGCGTCAGTGGCCTGATGCTCATCGGCATGGCGCTGTTCAGACTGGGCGTGTTCCAGGCGCGACGCAGCGCGAGGTTCTACTGCAAGATGGCGATCATCGGACTGACCGTGGGGCTCTCGCTCGCGGCGTACGGCGTGCATTGGAACAACGACCGCAACTGGGATGTCAAGTCCTCGTTCTTCTTCGGCAGCGAGTTCAACTACTGGGGAAGCATCTTTGCCAGCATGGGCTACGTCGGCGTTGTCATGCTGCTGTGCACGTCGCCCGCGATCCTTCGGTCGCTGGCGCCGCTCGCCGCCGTCGGCCAGATGGCGCTCACCAATTACCTCATGCAGACGATCATCTGCACGACCATCTTCTACGGACACGGCCTGGGCTACTTCGGCAGCGTCGAACGCACAGGCCAGGCGATGGTGGTACTCGGAGTGTGGGCCTTCCAATTGATCGTCTCGCCGATCTGGCTGCGGTACTTCCGCTTCGGCCCGGCGGAATGGCTGTGGCGAAGCCTGACGTACTGGAAGCGACAGCCCATGCGTCGCACGCACGGCGGCCCGGACGCCGCGGCCATGTAGCACAAGACATCGCACGGCAATTGG
>DATKJG010000218.1:0-6383 GCA_035543215.1 Phycisphaerales bacterium
ATATCGTGCCGCCAAGCTGGCCAATCGCGGCTGATAGAGAGACGGTGGAGAGCACGCACGTGACGAACGCACCATCTGAATCCGTGTACGCAGCGCGGCGATCAGGTGCCGTCGCTCGCTCACTTGCCCTGGGCTACGGCGGCGCCGTCGCCATGTGGGCCCTCGCGTATGTCGCGATGATGAATCCGGGCCCGATCATCGGCGAGGCGCTCTTCGCGCTGACGCTGGCGTGCGCGATCGTCGCGGGATTGATGGCCGGCCGCGGGCGGCTGCCAGGCGAATCAGGCTGGGCGGCGGGCGCGAAGGCCGGATTCATCATCGCCACCGTGAACATGCTTCTGATCGGTTCGCTCATCGGCGGCGAATCGCGCGGCGAACGGTTGATGCAGGCGCTCATCTGGATCGCGGCCAACTACGTCGTCACGATCGGGCTCGCCGCTGCGGGCGGCGCGATTACGACAACGCCACGGAGTGGGAATCGCGACTGGTTCAGTATCTTCACGCGCGTCGCGGCGGCGACCGTGTTTCTGTTGCTGATCACCGGCGGCCTGGTGACCGGCCTCGAAGCCGGGCTCGCCGTGCCCGACTGGCCCAAGTCCTTCGGCCACAACATGCTGCTCTATCCGCTGTCGCAGATGACCGGCGGCGTGTTCTACGAGCATGCGCATCGCCTGTACGGCATGCTCGTGGGCGTGACGGCGATCACGCTTGCGTTCAGCGTGCTCTTTCTGGATGAACGCCGCTGGGTGCGAATCCTCGTTTTCGTCTACTTGGCGATGGTGTGCGTGCAGGGCTACATGGGCGGCACTCGCGTCACCGAAACCAGCGTGCCACTGGCGATCGTGCATGGCGTCTTCGGCCAGGTGGTCTTCGCGACTGCGTGCGCGATCGCCGTCACGACTTCGCCGAGGTGGCGTCTCCGCCGGGACCCTGCGACGACGCCCGCGGCGAAGATCGATCGCACGTGGTCCACCGTCCTGGTCTGCGGATTCCTTGTGCAACTGGCGCTGGGCGCGATGTATCGCCACACGCTTCACGTGCACGTGCTCTACACGCACATCCTCTGGGCGTTGTTCGTACTCGGCATGGTGATCTTCGTCGGCGGGCGCGCCTGGCGAGGCAATCCGGCAGCGACGGCTGACGATCAGCGCCTGCTCATGAAGTTCGGCAAGGCGACGCTGCACACATCGGGCCTGCAGATCGCGCTGGGAGTGGTGGCGATGATCGCGGTGCTCTCGCGCGGCTCGGCGCCGCCGGCGACCTCGGGCACCGCCACGCCCATCGGCACGATTCCATTGTGGGAGATCGTATTCACGAGCGCGCATCAGGCCATTGGCGCGCTGCTTCTGGCGATGGCCACGATGCTGATGCTCTGGACGCGGCGAGCAGTGCCCGCGAAGGTCCACGCCTAGTCGTACGCGCGCGACGGCGTGGAATACTCGGGATGATTCTTGACGAACACCGCCAGCAGCTCCTGATCGATCCGCTTGCGCAACTGCGGGCTGGCAATGGATCCATGATCGCGATCAGGCACGATCTCGATGACGGCATCGCTGGGCGGATCGAGTTTCGCCAGCGACTCTTTCAACTGTCGCGTGGCGCCTTCGAGGTAGAAGGTGTCGACCGCGCCCATGTGCACGTGAATTTTGCCCGCGAGTTTGGGCGCGAGCGTCGGCCAGCGTTCCTCTACGATCAGGCGGATGTCATACTTCTTCCATGCCTGCGCCGTCGATGGAATGACCTTGCCTGTCTGGCGGTCGTACAGCGGCGCGGGCAGCCCATCCTCGCCCTTCGGAGAGAAGACCCATTCGAATGAGCGCAGTTGCCCGCCTTCGCCGTAGGGGATTTCCATCTTTGCGAAATCCTCGTACCAGATCAGCACGCGGTCGCCATCGCGAGCCAGCGGCCGCTTGACGCCTTTCTCATCGACGTACATGTTCGCGCCGGGCTTGTACAGGTCGATCTGCTGGAAGTCGGTGAAGGTGACCGGATCGGGCGCGATGGACCACACGCCGCCGAAGACATCGGGGTACGCCACCTGGAGCCAGAGGCTGGACCAACCGCCCGAGGAATGGCCGGAGAGGAATCGCGCGGTGGGAGCGGCGACCAGCCGGAAGCGCTTCTCAAGTTCGGGAATGAGTTCCTCCACCAGGGCCCGGCCGCGAGGGCCGTTATTGGCCGAATCAGCGAAGACGTGGTGGCCGCCTAGGCACGAGGGATCGAGCACGACGCGCACGATCTGGTCGCTGAAGCCGGTGCGCTCCCACACGCTGGCCATGTAGTACGCCTCCGAGGCGTCGGAACCGAAGCCGCCGATCCAGTACAACGCGGGGTAGCGGCGATCGGTGAACTTGTCGTAATCCTTCGGCAGGATCACGATGGCCCGCATGGTGATGTCGCGCGCATGGAAGTACGAAAGCATGTCTGACTTCATCTGCACGACCTTGATGCGATCGGTCTCGCGCAGGGGCTGAACGATGAGCGTCTGATCGATGCGGAGGTCCACCGCGCCGGACGTGGCCCCATCGAGTTTTCGCCGCAGGGTGGTCGAATAGCCGTCGCCGGCGCCTCCGCCGATGCTGGGCGAATCGAGGTTGCGGCGCATCACCGCCTGCACGCTCCACTCGCGGGCCTCGAGCGTGCTCAGGGGTCCCGGGTAGGCGATGGCCTTGTCATCGAAGATCAGCGGCGTGTCGGGCTTCCAGTCCTTGACATCCACAGCGAAGAAGGGCGCGGGGCCGAACCACGACGGGCCGTTGCGCGGCTCGCCCGGCCCGGCGCCGAACATGAGGTACACGCGGCCGGTGTACGAGTCACATACGCTCGGCGCGTAGGTGAGACTGAAGGTGAGGGGAGCCGCCGCCGGCCGCGCGTCCTGCGCGTGCGCAGGCCGGATTACAACGGCAGCGACGACAACAAACAACAGGGCGGCAATGCGCATGATCGCGAAGCGTATCCATTCACCCCCGGCTCTGCCGAGGATCGGCCTGCGTCATTCCTTCGTCGGCTTGATTGTCTCCTGCAGCGCCAAGACGCAATACGCGGTGACGAGGGCAGGATCGCCTTCCATCCAGCGATCGGCCTCGTTGCTCCACGAGCCATCGTCCTTCTGCCGCTTCACGATGGCGTCGATGAGTTCCACGCGCCAGTTGTGCTTGTTGCCTTTGTCGTCGGCGATCTCATCCTGCTGGGCGACAAACAGCGCGCGGGAAAGGGTGTGGTAGTAGTAGTACAGGCCCTGGCCGCCGACGCCGGGGTTCTCATCGAACGTCCAATGTGTGCGCAGCCAGTCGAAGGCAGCCCGCACGCGCACATCGTCAGCCGAAAGACCGGCATACAGCATGCTCTTGAAGCCGGCGTAGGTCATCGAGCCATACGAGCGAAGCGAGCGAGGCTCGTCGGCGGCGATCTTCTCACCGTAGCGTCCTTCGCCCGCCGCCTCGCTGCCCATGCTTTCGCCGCCATTGGCCGGCGAGTAGATGAATCCGCCATCGTTGCCTGCCCACGGCGCGCTGTTGGTGGCCTTGAGATTCTGCGTACGCGACGCGAAGGACAGCGCCTTCTGGAAAGCGGGCTCATCGGGCGAGAGGCCTGCGTCGTAGAGCGCATCGAGCATCATCTGCGTGTTGGACAGGTCCGGACGCTGGCCGTTGCCGTAACCCGCGCCGCCGAACCAGTCCTGCTGGGCGCTGACCCCCTCGCCCTGCTCCCATTGATTGACCTGCAGCCAAGCCAGTCCCTCGACAAGAGCATCGTGCGTGTCGGTATCGCCCACCGCCGCCAGCGACGACACGACCGCCGACGTGATGTAATTGGCCTGGTTGCCTTCGGCGAACGAGCCGTCGGGCTGTCGCGCCGAAACAAGCACGGCCAACGCGCGGGCGAGTTTCTCATCCTGCTTGAGGTCGATTCCCTGCTGGATGAATCCCTTGAGCGCCAGCGCGGTGATGGCGACAGCCACCGGGCTTGGCTTGTCGGGTTCGTTGGTCGGAGCGGCCTGAGATTTGGGGCTCCAGTATCCGGATTTGGACTGGGTCGAGCGCAGATACTCGAGGCCGCGCTTGATCGCGTCCTGCGCCTTGGCGAACGATTCGGCGCTCAGCGGGACTTGCTCGGCTTTGGAAGCCGTGCGATGCACGGGCGGATGCGGCGCCACCACCTTCTGCGGCAGCGGCGGCGGATCGTACTGCGTGACTTTCTCGGGCTTGATGCGCGGATCGAGCGGCTTGGTCGGCGGCTGATAGATGGGGCCCGACGATTGCTTGGAATCCGCGGCTGGCGGGGGCGCGGTGCCGGCGGGATCCTGCTTCGCCACGGCGAGCGAAGCGGCGACGATCATCGGGGCGGCAAGCAGCAGGGCGGCACGTATGCGATCAGGCATCAGTCAGTCCTCCTGAGATTGCGGTGACTGTATGAACCGGCTGCGATGCGAATCCAGCCCGTTTGCCAGCATTCCGCTGGCGAAGGGCGGGCCGGCGTGCCATTATGCAAGGATCTGATGTCCGAATCACGCCGGCCAAGCCGCGATCGCCGCTCCAAACCGGATTTCTCGTTTCGAGCGCCTCCGGAAGGGGGTGTCGAGCCCTATGCGCTTGGTGAATCGCGCATCGCCGCCCCGTCTTTGCCGGGCGAAGTCATTGCCATCGAATCCATCGATGAACTCATCGATCGGCTTGCCGCGGATCTGGTGATTCACTCCGAGAACTGCGTGCGCGAGTTCGGCGATTTCCACCTGGCGCTGTCCGGGGGCAGGACGCCCCTGCCGCTCTACGAGCGGCTGATGTACGACCCCAATTGCCGCCGGCTGCCGTGGCGACGAACGCACCTGTGGCTGGTGGATGAGCGCTGCGTGCCGTTCGACGATGCCTCCTCGAACTTCCGAGCCATTGACGAGACGATCGTCGATCACTCCGACATTCCGCGGGAGCAGGTGCATCCGATCTTCGCGCTGGGAGATCGGGCCGACGAGCAATACGAGGCGGAGCTGCGCGAGAACCTTGCCTGGCGCGAGAAAGGGCAGGATCGGCTGGACTACGTTCTGCTGGGGATGGGAGCCGATGGCCACACCGCCAGCCTGTTTCCGCACACCGAACCGCTGCGCGAGCGGCAGCGGCTGGTGCGATTCAACGTCGCTCCCGACGCCACGCCGAGCAAACGCGTCACGATGACCTATCCGCTGATCAACTCCGCGCGCTTTGTGGCGGTGATGGTGACCGGTCGCGCGAAGGCGGCGACGCTGCAGCGCGTGGGCGACGCCGACCTTGGAACTGACGACCTGCCCATCAAGGGAGTCGATCCCAGCAGCGGCGAATTGCGCTGGTATCTTGATGCAGAAGCGTGTGGGGCGGAATCGGAATCGCCGAAACGCTGAAACGCCGAATACCCGGGAGCTGGATGCTTGTTCGCCTCGAGCCGACCATCGATCTGGCCGATGGATTTGGACTTCCTGGCCGTGTGCGCTAGCGTTCAATCCACCATGATCAAAACCGGAAAGGTCACTGATCGGCGCGCGATTCGCTTCGGACGGATGGAAGACATCCTTCGCGACGTCCACGGGCTCAACCGCCGCGTCGAGGATGGGGCGACGCTGCGCGGCGCGGGCAACTGGACGCCCGCGCAGGTCGTCGATCACGTTGCGAAGTCGATCGGGTTCTCGATCGATGGCTTTCCGGCTGATGCCACGCCGCCGCTGCCGCTGCGGTTCATCGGTCGCATGCTGCGCACGTCGGTGCTCCTCAAGCCGACCAAGGCTGGCATCACTCTCAAGGGCAAAGTGGCTGCGGCGCTCGCGCCTGAGCCCAACGTCACGTGGGGGCAGGCCGTGACGCGCATGACCAATGTCATGTCTCGAATTCAGAAGGGCGAGCGCATGACCGCCTCCAGCCCGATGTTCGGTCGCTACTCCCATGAGGAATGGAATCAGTTCCACTGTCGCCACGCGGAGTTACACCTGAGTTTTGTCCAGCCCAAGTAGGCGTCAGGGCAGCGCCTGCTTCTTGAGGTCGATGGTCAACGGCAGCGTCTTGACGCCGGTGCGCACCGTCACCGTCGCCTTGAGGGGGCGCTCCTTGGGCAATTCGTCGAACATGTAGGTGATCGTGGCGCCGTCGGAGAACCAGCCGTTGGATTCAACGACCTGGTCGTCGGCAATCTGGATCTCGATCTTCTCCAGCCAGGTTTCGAGGGATGAGGGCTCGATGGCGATCCCGTCATCAGCCGCCTTGATCCGCATCTTGTCCTTGATGTCCGCGATATCCGCGGGCAGCGGAATCCACTCGCCGGTCAGCGTCACCGGCACAGGCTTGGTGCCCGTGAACACAGTGGCTGTGAACGGCGCGGATACGTCGAAGGTTTCGGCCTTGCGGGCCGATGTAGCCAGTTGC
>DATKJG010000219.1:0-3520 GCA_035543215.1 Phycisphaerales bacterium
GCGGCGCTTTGCACATCCACATCGTCGGCAATTCGGCGATCTTCACGTCGCTCACATGGCTGCTGCTTGCGATTCTGGTTCGCGATGGGTCGCGTCCCGAGCGCCTGCAGGGCTGAGGATTCCAGGGCTGATCTGACCGCGCTCATGAGGTGGATATCGTCCACGCCGCTCTCGGCGCTGTATGCGTTGCGTTTCAACATGGGCGGTGGATAACTTTCAGAACATTTTGAAAGATCGATAGATTGAGGCTATGCTTGATGGACGTCCCTTTCGGTCAATGCCGCCGTGTTCTCCGACTCCGTGTCATCTCATGACGAGCGTTTGAAGCCTGCCCGCGAGCGCTTCGTGGCGCTGTGGGGCCAGATGGCCTCCAACTGGGGCATCCCGCGTTCCATGGCCGAGGTGCACGCGCTGCTGCTGATCGCCGGCGAGCCCATGAACACCGACGACCTGATGGCCGCGCTGCACATCAGCCGAGGCTCGGCGTCCATGACGCTCAAGGCCCTGCAGGAGTGGGGCGTGGTCAGCCGCGTTCACATTCGCGGCGACCGCAAGGAGTACTTCCAGGCCGAGCAGGACGTCTGGAAGCTGTTCCGCACGATCCTGCGCGAGCGCAAGAAGCGCGAGATCGATCCGCTGCTGGAGGCGCTGCGCGAATGCCGCGAACTGACCGGCAAGCCGCCGGCCGGGGCGGCCCGCAAGATCGGCGCTGTCCGCGCCATCGAGGAGCACAACCGGCGGCTCGATTCCATGCTCGAATTCATCACCATGATCGATGCGCTCAGTGAGCGCCTCATCGCCAGCGGCAAGGGATTGGAGATCGCCGCCAAGATCCTCTCGAAGGCCTCGTAGGCGGTCGAACATGACCCGCAATGACAACCCTCGCGAACAACCCGATGACACGGCACGTGACTCACGCGGATTCCGCGTCGGTCATCGGTCAGCGCCTGGTCGTCGCTTGGCCATGCACGCGCCGCACCAAGGGAGTGGCGCGTGATCGCCTCCTGGAGCGCGCGTCGTGCATCGTGGCGGTGCGCACCCTTGATCCCCAGCGCGCATCCATCGAGTGCTGGACCGAATCCGAAGGGAGGCGGCAGCGAACGGTGCTGCACTCGACGATCTGGCCATGCGCGAGGGAATCGCGGGGCCACCTGCTGCACGTGGACATCGCTGCCGGCGACGGCTCGCGGCTGCTGACCCTGACCATCGACGAGTCCAGCCAGCGCGTGCTCTTCGCGCAGTCGACACTCCTGCGCGATGCAGGTTTCTGCGGCGCGACGTACGGGCCGCCGGCGCTTCGCATCACCAGCGAGGCACGCGTCGCACAATCCGCTTGACGGGGTCGGGACTACGGTTTTCCTGGTGAGGCCGGCCTAACGGCTGGCCTCAGCGGTCGGCTTGACCGACTCGGTGACGGTCCACGTCATCGGCGTCACGGTGCAGTCGATGTGCACCACGAAGAAGCCGCCGCGATGCTCGCGCACCAGCGGCCACATGAATTTGGCATCGGTCTCGGGAATCGGCAGTTCGTGCATGCGCTCGACGTCAACCCACTCCAGTTTGCCTTCCTCGAAATCCATCGTGTGCACTTCAGCGCGCCCGATCGGGCGCAACACCTCGAACAGGAAGATCAGCCAGTGCGTCTGGCCTTCGTAGGCGCGCTCCGAGACGATTCCGGTCATGCGCACCTGGTCGGTCGACAGCCGCAGGCCCGCCTCCTCCCAGATCTCGCGCACGGCGCATTCGTGGGGCCCTTCGCCCTGCGTCACCTCGAGCTTGCCGCCGATGGGCGAGTACATGCCCGAATTGGGCTGCTTCCGACGATGCAGCATGAGCACGTGGCCGTCGGCGTCGTACAGGTAGCACAGAACGGCAATCTTGTAGGGCAACGTCATGCGTGTTCGAGTCTATCCGATGCGCCCCGGATCGATGATCTATCGCCGCGCCATCGCCAGCATGCCAGCGCTGACAAGCAACTTCTCGATCACCTCGCGCGCCGCCTTCGATGGCGGGCACATCGGCAGGCGCAGCGTCCCCGAATCGCGGGCGAGCAGGGCCATGGCCGTCTTGACGGGAATGGGATTCGTGTCGATCGACAGCAGTCCGCGGCTCAGCGGCAGCAGATCGAAATGCAGTCGCCGCGCCTCGTCGAACTTGCCCGCGTTGAACGCCGAGCACAGGGCGCTGATCTTCTTCGGTTCGATGTTCGACACGACCGACACGACTCCTATTCCCCCGACGGATGCGAACGGCAGTGTCAGCGAATCATCGCCCGACAGCAGCGCGAGTTTCTCGCCGCGGCCTGTTCGACTCAAGATCTCGCTGGCGGAATCAAGCGAGCCCGTCGCCTCCTTGATCGCCTGGATATTGGGGTGCTTCGCGAGGCGTTCGACCGTCTCCGGCGAAAGCGCGACACCCGTTCTCCCCGGGATGTTGTAAAGGCAGATCGGCAGGTCGCAGGAATCAGCGATCGCCATGAAATGCTGATAGAGACCTTCCTGCGATGGCTTGTTGTAGTACGGGTTGACCTGCAGGGCCGCGTCGGCGCCGGCCTTGTGTGCGAAGCGCTGCAGTTCGATGGCGTGCTGCGTGTTGTTCGATCCGCAGCCGGCGATGATCTTCAGTCCGAGCGGCCGGCCGACTTCGATCGCCGTTTCGATGACCTGTCGATGCTCGTCGTCGCCGAGCGTCGGCGACTCGCCGGTGGTGCCGCAGGGCACGATGCCCGCCACGCCGCCCTCGGCCTGGAATCGGATCTGCTCGGCGAGTCGCTCGAAATCGACCGCCTCGCCATCGGAGGTGAAGGGCGTGACGATGGCGGTGAACGCGCCGCGGAAGAAAGGAGCAGGCTTGGCCATGGCGTGAGTGTATGGAGCCAGCGCACAAAGGCGCGGCGGTGGGCGATGCCCACCCTACCGTGTGGCAGCTTCGCGCATGAGTTGCTTCATCTCCGCGACCGCTTCACGGATGCCCACGAACACGGCCCGGCTGACGATGGCGTGGCCGATGTGCAGTTCGCGCACGCCCTCCAGGGCCGCCACCGGCTGGACGTTGACGTAGTTCAGTGCATGGCCGGCGTTGAAGCGCATGCCGTGCTTGCGAATCAGTTCTCCGGCCTTTCGGATCTTGTCCAGTTCGCGCAACACCCTGGGGCTTCGAGCATCGCGGCCGCCGCTCCAGAAGGCGTGGGCATACGGGCCGGTATGCACCTCGCACACCGCGAAGCCGCACGCGTGGGCGGCGTCGATCTGCGCAGCCTCCGCATCGATGAAGGCGCTGACGATCAGCCCCGCGTTGGACAGTGTCTTGACGATTGTCTTCAATCGCTTGGTCTGCCCGGCGACATCAAGCCCGCCTTCGGTGGTGATTTCCTGCCGGCCCTCGGGTACCAGCATGACCAGTTGCGGCTTGATGTCGCAGGCGATCGTCACCATCTCGTCGGTCGCCGCCATCTCCAGGTTGAGCTTGACATGCGTCAGTTCGTGCAGGCGGCGAACATCCTGATCCTGAATGTGACGGC
>DATKJG010000220.1:0-10550 GCA_035543215.1 Phycisphaerales bacterium
ACCAGCGGCGGCTGGGTGCGCGACTCGTTCAGGATCTCCGATTTCGTGGCGCAGACCAACCAGGTTCGCGTGCGGTTCTCCGCAGTGGACGCCGGAACTGGGACCATCGCCGAAGCCGGCGTGGATGATTTCCGGATTGAACGCATCCTCTGCGCGCCGCCCTGCCCAGCCGATATCAACGGCAGCAGTTCCGTCGACGTCAACGATCTGCTGACCGTCATCACCACATGGGGTACGTGCCCTGGCTGCCCGCCCACTCACTGCGCGGGCGACATCGCACCCGCGCCCGCTGGCGACTGCCAGATCGACGTCAACGACCTGCTGCTGGTGATCACCACCTGGGGTGCCTGCCCCGGCTGAGACCTGCGCCTGAGCAGTCGAAAGACGGATTACGGGACTTTCCTCGCGACATTTGCCATCGAAGTCCCGATGGATAGTCCGCGCGAATGAATGGCGCGGCTACGATGTTGTCCTGCTGATGCTGCTGCTCGCTACACGAGTCCTGCTGGCCGTGCTGCTGACGATGTCATCGCCGGCGTGGTGCGCGTGCGTGTTCGCGGCGGAATGGACGCCTGCCGCATCGGGCTTCGACGGCTGCGGCGATTCGTGCTGTCCGCCTGCAGAGGTCCGGGCCACTGGCGATGACCTCTCCAATCAGGGCGACCGTCATCCGGATCAAGGCCTGCCTTGCCGCGATCAATCCGACTGCTCGTGCTGCGACGCTGCGTCGGCATTGACTGCCCCTCTCATGAAGGAGGCCGGCGTGCCGAAGGCGTTGCTGCGGGCTGACCTGGCGCCGATGCCGGCTGTCCTGACGTGGTCGTACGCGACGGCGCAACAAGGTACGCCAAGGCGGGGGCTCGAATCGCGCGGCGCTCCGCCGCCGCTTACCGCGGCCGCGCCGCTGCTGCTGCGCGGCTGCCTGCTGCTGACCTGAAATCCACCTGAAGAATCGCGGGGCCAATGCGATGCTGCGCGATCGTCTCGCCGCATCACACCCCCGCCCGTTGCGCTGCCCGTAGCGCATCACTCGAATTTCATTCATTGAACGCTCGTTCTGGAGCAATCAGACATGAAGAACGCTGTCATCATCATCGTGCTGGCCCTGCTCGGCGCCGGCGGAGCGTACGGTTATCTCAAGTGGAGTGAGTCGCAGAAGCAGAATGCCGCCGCCCCGGCCAAGCCCGTAGGCCAGCAGCATTCGGCGGACGACGGCCACGATCATTCCGGCGAAATCGAGCAGGAGCATGCGGATGTCGGAGCCGCGGGAGGCGCCGCGAACGCCGTGCTGTGCGCCAAGCATCGCATTCCCGAGAGCGCTGATGCGTTCTGCCATCCGGAACTGATTGAGAAGCTCGGCCACTGCAAGGAGCACGATGTGGCGGAGGCCTTCTGCACGCGCTGCAGTCCATCGCTTATTCCAGCCTTTAAGGCCGAGAACGACTGGTGTGCTGAACACGGCGTGCCGGAATCGCAGTGCACACAGTGCAAGGGTGGCTGATCTCCGGATCACCACTCCGCCCTTCAAGATTCAGAGTTCGACAGGAGCGCTGGTATGAAGACTTCAACGACCCTTGTCATTGGAACAGCGGCCATGTTCTGTGCGGTGGCCGCGGTCATCGCCGCGGATCGCCTGGGATGGCTGCGTTCGAATGGCTCTTCGGTATCGCCTGCAGACAGCGCCCTGGCGCCGGCGCCGTCACCGTTTTCGATCAAGCCGCGCGCCGATGCAGGTGAGGCGCGCATTGTGCCGGCATCAAGTGTCCGTGAGATCGCCTTGCTGCCACGAGCCCAGCGCGAGCCGTCGCAGACGTGCAGCAACTCACAGAAGACGGTGGTGTTCGACGACGCCTCCGTCGCGGCCGCCGCCGGCATCCGCTGGCGACCGATCGTGACCTCGCCCGTCACGCACATCATCCACAGCAACGTGGAGATCGATTTCGACGGCAACCGGCTGGCGCACGTCTCCTCGCGCGCTGGCGGCGTGGTGCAGGAAGTGCTCAGGCAATCGGGCGATGCGGTCAATGCCGGCGAGGCACTTGCGCTGATCGACTCCAGCGAACTGGGCGGAGCCAAGGCAGCGCTGCTGCAGGCCGGCTCGCTCGTCCGCCTGTGGACACAGAATCTCGAGCAACTCAAATCCGTCACCGGCGGAGCGGTCACGCAGCAGGAACTGATGGAAGCCGAGACCAATCTCGCCGAAGCACAGATCGACATCGCCAGCGCGACGCAGCGCCTGCGCAATCTCGGCCTCGACGCCCAGGCCGTGCAGCGCGTCGCCGACGACAAGGACACGTCGTCCACGCTGCCGGTTCGCGCCCCGTTCGATGGCATCGTCATTGAGCGGCATGCCGTGCAAGGCGAAGTGATCGATACGCAAGCGTCGTTGTTCGCCATCGCCGATACGTCGTCGATGTGGGCGATTCTCGATGTGCGCGAATCCGATATTCGTAACGTGAAGGTCGGCCAGCGCGTACAGGTGAGCCTGTCAGCCGCGCCGGATGTGACGCACGACGGCGTGATCGAGTGGATCTCGGCCGCGGTGGATGAGACCACGCGCACCCTCAAGGCCCGCGCGCGGCTGGACAACTCGGCCGCCGGCGCCGACGGATCGCTGCGAGCCCACATGTTCGGCCGGGCCCAGATCATCGCCGCCGATCAGCAGTCGCATCTGATTGTGCCGCACGACGCCGTGCAGTGGGATGGTTGCTGCAACCTCGTCTTTGTGCGCCAGACCGATTCCATCTTCCAGCCGTTCAAGGTGCGGCTGGGCGCGGACCTTGGCGAGCAGTACGTCGTGCTCGACGGCCTGCGCGAAGGCGATGAGATCGTCACCGACGGCGGCTTCCTGCTCAAGACGCAACTGCTGAAGGATTCCATCGGCGCCGGCTGCTGCGAAGCGGAGGGAATCAAGAAGGATTGATACGCGCGCGGTGTGAACCCCGCACGAGCCGCCGACTCAGCATGCTCGAACGCATCATCTCCATCTCGATCGAACACCGCTGGGTGGTGGTGCTGATCTCGCTGCTGGTCGCGGCCCTGGGTGTGAACTCGGCGCGGCGGCTGGACATCGACGCGTTTCCCGATACCACGCCTGTATTGGTCCAGGTCAACGCAACCGCTCCTGCTCTTGGTGCGCTCGAAACCGAGCAGCAGGTCACGCTGCCGCTGGAGCAGGCCATCGCCGGCCTGCCGGCGCTCACAGAAGTGCGCTCGATCTCCAAGTTCGGTCTCTCGCAGGTCACCGCCATCTTCGAGGACGGCACGAGTATCCACCTCGCGCGGCAACTGGTCAGCGAACGCCTGAGTGCGGTGGAACTGCCCGATGGCATCGGCAAGCCGGAACTGGGCCCGATCTCCACCGGCCTGGGCGAGATCTTCCACTACATCGTGCACAGCCCTGATGGCAGCCGCTCGCTCGAGGAACTGACCACCATTCATGACTGGATGATCGCGCCCAAACTCCTCTCGGTGCGCGGCGTGGCGGAGGTGAACACCTGGGGCGGACGCGTGCGGCAGTACCAGGTGCTGGTCGATCCCGACCGCCTAATTCAGCGCGGCATGACGATGGACGAGATCATCGAGGCCCTGCATCGAAACAACATGAACGTCGGCGGCGGTTCGCTGACATCCGGCGGCGAACAGCAGATCGTGCAGGGCATCGCGCTCACCGCGAGCGTGCAGGAGATCGCCGACATCGTCATTGCGGCGCACGAAGGCACGCCCATCCGTGTCCGCGATGTGGGGGAAGTGACCATCGGCCACGAGATTCGCCGCGGGGCCGCCACCTTCGCCGGCGCGGGCGAGGCGGTGCTCGGCCTTGGTTTCATGCTGACCGGCGAGAACAGCCACGATGTCGCGGCGCGGCTGGCTCGGCGGCTCGAGGAACTCAAGCCCGGCCTGCCCGACGGCGTCGAGGCCCGCATCGTGTATCAGCGCACGGAACTCGTCGATCAGGTGATTTCCACCGTCAAGGAGAACCTGGGCCTAGGCGCGATTCTCGTAATCGCGGTGCTGTTTGCGTTCCTTGGCAACCTGCGCGCGGGGCTGATCGTCGCGATGGCGATCCCGCTGTCGATGCTGTTCGCCGCCAACATGATGCTGGCCAACGGCATCGCGGCGAGCCTGATGAGCCTGGGCGCGATCGACTTTGGCCTGGTCGTCGATTCCAGCGTGATCATGGTCGAGAACAGCGTGCGCCGCCTGGGTGATGGGGATGACAAACGCAGCCGGCTCGAGATCGTGCGCGACGCCGCGCTCGAAGTACGGCGGCCGACGATGTTCGGCGAACTGATCATCATGGTCGTCTACCTGCCGATCCTCACGCTCGAAGGCATCGAGGGCAAACTCTTCAAGCCGATGGCCCTGACGGTCGTCTTCGCGCTGCTGGGCTCGCTGGTGCTGTCGCTGACGCTCATGCCTGCGCTGGCGGCGATTATGTTGCCGCACCGAGCCGCCGGCCACGAACGCGAGAACGTCCTCGTGCGCATCGCGCAATGGATCTACGCGCCGATCGTGCGCTTCGCCATTCGCGCGCGCCAGGCCGTCATCGTCTTCGCGATCGTGCTTCTGGCCGTCGGCGCGCTGGCGGCGTCGCGCCTCGGGGCCGAGTTCATCCCGCGGCTTTCCGAAGGCGCGCTCAGTTTCAATCTTGTCCGTCTCGCGGGTGTTTCGCTCGATGAATCGGTGCGTTACGGCGACGACCTTGAACGCCTGCTGCTCAGCGAGTTCCCCGACGAGATTCGCGACATCTGGACGCGCGTGGGCTCAGCCGCCGTCGCCACCGATCCCATGGGCATCGAGCTTTCCGACATGTTCGTCATGCTGCATCCGCGCGATCAATGGAAGCGCGCGACGACGCAGGACCAACTCGCCGAGGCCATGAGCGCCACGCTCAATCGCATGCCCGGCATGCGCGTCGTGGGCAGCCAGCCCATCGAGATGCGCATCAACGAAATGATCGCCGGCATCCGCGCTGACCTGGGCGTGAAGATCTTCGGCGATGATCCGGAGGTCCTGCGAGCCCAGGCTCAGCTGGTCGTCACGATTCTCGAATCGATTCCCGGCGCGGCCGACGTGGCGGCCGAGCAAGTCACCGGCCAGCCCATGCTCGAAGTCGTGGTGGATCAGGATGCGATCGCGCGGCACGGCATTCCCGCGGAAACGGTCATGCAGATGGTCGAAGCGATCGGCGGAATCCCCGCGGGCGAAATCCGCGAAGGGCAGCGCCGCTTCGGCCTCGCGATCAGGCTTGATGAAGCCCATCGCCGCAGCCCCACCGCCATCGCCGACATCACCGTGCCCACGCCTTCGGGCGGGCGACTGCCGCTTTCGACACTGGCGCAGATTCGGGAAGTCGAAGGGCCTTCGACGATCACGCGCGAATGGCAGCAGCGGCGCATCGTCGTGCAGTGCAACGTCACCGGACGCGATCTCGGTTCGTTTGTCGCCGAAGCCCAGGGCCGCATCGCCGCCGACCTCGCGTTGCCTGCCGGCTATTTCGTGATGTACGGCGGCCAATACGAGCACCTGCAGCAGGCCAATGCACGATTGCTGTTCATCGTACCGGTCGCGCTGGCCTTGATCATGATCCTGCTGTATCTGAGCCTGCATTCGATGCGCGACGCGTTGATCGTGTTCACCGGCGCGCCGTTCGCGGCGTTGGGCGGCATCGCGGTCCTCATGCTGCGCGGCATGCCGTTCACCATCGCCGCCGGCATCGGCTTCATCGCCGTCAGCGGCGTGGCCATGCTCAACGGCCTTGTGCTGGTGGCGACGTTCAACCAGTTGCGCGAACGCGGCCTGGGCCTGGAGGAGGCGATCGACCAGACGCGACTGCTGCGCCTGCGGCCGATTCTCATGACAGCGCTTGTCGCGGCCCTGGGTTTCGTGCCAATGGCGCTCAACACGCATGTTGGCGCCGAGGTGCAGCGCCCGCTCGCGAGCGTCGTCATCGGCGGCATGATCACCAATACTGTGCTGACGCTTGTGGTAATGCCGGCACTGCTTGCGACATTCAGGCGCGAACGCACGAACGAGCCTGCATGACCTGCAGTCGCACCTCCCGGGTTCGATTCGCCGCCGCAAGCTTGCCTAGTTTCTCGAATCGCCCGGCAATGGCGCAGTGGATCGACCCCGGCGGGCATACTTCCGCTTGTTCATATCGCGAAAGCGCGGTAAGTTCTGGTTTCTGCGGCAATTATCGCCGCACGACAGGCTGGCGTGCGGCGGGAACGTGGGGTGATCGTGGCGGAGGGCGATGTCGCGGAGTTCGTTCAATTTGGCCCATTGGTCTTCCCTGGAGAGGATTCTTTTCGTGCAGAGATTCACCCGACTGTTCATGACGTCGGCCGCTATCGCTGCGGCCTCAATCTGCTTGAGCGTTTCCCCGTCGCTGGCCCGCACGGGCATGGACGACATTCCGCTGCCAGCGGTGCTCACGCACCCCCTGCAGCCCCAGCAATTGGTTCAGATGGTCGATGTGCCATCGGTCAACATCGACGCGGTTCTGAAGGAAGACTTGGCCGCAGAGGCCGAAGGTCAGCCACCGCGTTACGCGATTCCCAACCCGGTCAAGCTGACGACGCGCGACGCCGGCACGTGGGAGCCGCTGGATGACTTCAACAGCGTGTGGCGCCTGCGCGTGCACTCGCGCGGCGCGATCTCGCTGAATTTCGGCTTCACCGACTACCAGATGCCCGAGGGCGGGCGGCTGTACATCTATTCCTCCGACATGCGGATGGTGATTCGCGCCTTCACCGCCGCCGACAACGCCCCGCACGGCGAATTGTGGACGCCACCGGTGGTGGGCGAGGAGGCGGTGATCGAGGTCGTCGTGCCCAACGAGGCGCGGCGCGAACTGAAACTCACCCTCGGCTCCATCAACGTCGGCTATCGCGAGTTCGCCATTCCATCGCAGTTCAAGAGCGACGACGGCGGTCTCGCCTCAGGTTCATGCAATATCGACGTCGTATGCCCCGAGGGGATTCCCTGGCAGGATGAGATCAAGGCCGTGGGTGTGATCTCGACCGGCGGCAGCACCTTCTGTACCGGTTTCATGGTCAACAACACGGCACAGGATCGCAAGCCGTATTTCATGACCGCCAATCACTGCGGTGTCAATTCCGGCAATGCGGCATCACTCGTGGTGTTCTGGAACTACGAGAACTCGACGTGCCGCCCGATCGGCTCGCCCGCCAGCGGCGGCCCGGGCGACGGCAACCTGAACACTTTCCAGACCGGCTCGTTCTTCCGCGCCGCCTACGCACCGTCTGACTTCACGCTTGTCGAACTGGACGAGAATCCGAACTCGGCGTGGGGAGTGACCTTTGCGGGCTGGGATCGCACTCCCGGCGATTACAACCCGCCGAACGGCGCGGGCATTCACCATCCCAACACCGATGAAAAGCGGATCAGCTTCTGGGGCGGTCCGACAGCCCAGCATCCCAGCCACAACTCTTCATGGGGATGCTCGCCGTGGCCCGGTACCGGCTCGGACAACACCCACATCAAGGTCTACTGGACGCCCGGTCTGGGCGTGACCGAACCCGGATCATCGGGCTCGCCGCTGTTTGACAACAATCACCACGTGATCGGCCAGTTGCACGGTGGCGCATCGGCTTGCGGGCAAACGGGCGAGAACCTGTCGGACTGCTACGGCCGATTCTCCGTTTCCTGGACTGGCGGCGGAACCAGCGCGACGCGCTTGAGCAACTGGCTGGATACCGGCAATACCGGCGCCACGACGCTCAACACGATGGGCCGCGGGCTTTCGCTCACTCCGAGCGGGCCCGTGACACACGTGGGCGTCGTCGGTGGACCGTTTGTGCCGGCTTCAACGAACTACACGCTCTCCAATACCACAAGCCTCCCGGCCAACTACTCCATCAGCATCGTCGCCGGCGGAACCGCGCCGATCACGCTCAACGGTGGCGCCGGGCCGCTTTCAGGCTCGATCTCGGCCAGCAGTTCCTTCAACTTCACAGTCGCACCGGCGGCATCGGCCACGTCGCTGGCGGCGGGCATCTACTCCACAAGTGTGCTCGTTCAGGACACGACCAACAACCTGTCTTACACGCAGGTCCACACCATCGAGGTCGGTCAGATCGGCTACACCACGACGCCTGCCAACGGATTGACCTCTGGCGGGCCCGTCGGCGGACCGTTCTCGGGGACGCAGGTGTATGCACTGACCAGCACGCGGCCCACGCCCGTCACCGTCGTCGTCACGGCCAGCGCACCGTGGATTTCGATCAACGGCGGATCTGGTCCGGTGAACATCAACCTGCCGACGACCGGCTCGACGGGGAACGTCACCATCGGTTACTCCGCCGCCGCCAACAGTCTGCCTGCAGGCATCGTCAATGGGTCCGTTACCTTCAACGCCCAGTCCGGCGGGACCGGCAGCAACACAACCCGGCCGGTGACCCTCGACGTCGGCCGCTACACCTACGCCTACACCGGCCCGCCGCTGCCGATCACTGATTTCAACACAACCACCAGCACGCTCACCGTGACCGACAACTACTGCGTGGGTGATGTGGATCTGCCGATCGACATCACACATACGTACATCGGCGACTTGGTTATCGAGATCAGGAGTCCGGCGGGGACGGTCGTGCGACTGCACAATCGCACGGGGGGCGGCACGGACAACCTTGTCACCACCTACGACGACGAGCCGGGTACCGGCGTCACGGCGCCTGACGGCCCTGGCACGCTGAGCCTGTTCGACGGCGAGAACGTGCAGGGGGTCTGGACGCTCACGGTCGCCGATCAGGCCGGAGCCGATGTCGGCACGCTCAACGCGTGGTCGCTGAAGATCGCATCGCAGTCCAATTGCCAGCAGCGTGTCGTGGTGCACGATTTCCCGATGAATACCGATCCGGGCTGGACGCCGCAGGGCCAGTGGGCTTTCGGCGTGCCAGCGGGCGTGGGCGTCGGCGGCCATCCGCCCGACCCGTCATCGGGCGCGACTGGAACCAACGTCTATGGCTTCAATCTGAACGGCGAGTACACGAATCTCATGCCGGTGTATTACCTGACCACCACCGCGCTCAACATGAGCGGCAAGACCGGTTCGCAACTTAAGTTCAAGCGCTGGCTGGGCATCGAGAGCTCGGCCTACGACCACGCCAGCGTACAGGTGTCGAACAACGGCACGACGTGGACCACAGTGTGGAATCACGTCGGCGGCACGTTCAACGACGCGGCATGGGTTCAACAGACCGTCGACATCAGCGCCATCGCCGACAATCAGGCCACCGTGTTCATCCGCTGGGGCATGGGCACGACCGATGGCTCGGTGACATATTGCGGCTGGAACATCGACGATGTCCAGGTCCTCGCCTTTGCGCCAGCGTGCGCGGGCGATACCAACGCCTCAGGCACCGTCGACGTCAACGACCTGCTGGCGGTGATCACGACATGGGGCGCATGCCCCGGCTGCCCGCCCGCGCACTGCGCTGCTGACATGGCGCCAGCGCCCAACGGCGACTGCCAGATTGATGTGAACGACCTGCTCGCGGTCGTCACGCACTGGGGCGCGTGCCCGTAATCTGCCGCGACTCTTCTCTGACAGTTGCGAACAAGACCCGCTCAGTTTGGGCGGGTCTTTTCCTGCGCATCGACCGTGGCGCGGCGCATCGCTGAGCCAGCCGGGTTCGCAGCCGGCGATGTCGCGATCGAGGATCGCTGCAGGTCGTGCGATGGAGCGCTGGTCGACGCGTGGGTTGCCTCCGGACCGCCACGCATCAGGGCGATCGTGCCGCAGACCATCAGCACGGCCAGGCCCGAGTAGAACTCGCGTTTGGTAGGCAGAGCCATGCCCGCGCGAGCGGCGCGACGGCTGGCGACGATGGGTGCGTGCGGCCATACCGCGGCATGCCTTGTGCGTTCGAGGTCAACCATGCTCTGACAATCGGATTGGAGGCTACGGAGGACGATCCTCGGCCCTGAAATCTGCATGGGGCCGGCCGGCTCTTGGCCGCACAGAGCGCATTTGCCCGCGTTTGCAGGGTTGCCAACCAAGGCTGGTCTGGTATTATTGAGAACCAGTCTCAATTGCGCCCGACCTCCTTCGGCTCTCGGAGCTGGACGGTGCTCGCTCCCCTCGCCATACCCCCTCATGACTCCACCTGGATCATCGTCAGGTTCGCATTCCCACACCGGGCCGACGGTGCCGCTCTCAAGCCTGCGTGAAGGCGAGCGCGGTCGTGCCCATACGGCGCAGATGCCCTGCGACGACTGCGACCTGCTGAACGCCATGGGGCTGACCGATCAGTGCGAGGTGCGCGTGTGTCGCCGGGGCGAGCCGTGCATCGTGCAGGTGCGATCGACGAGGCTGGGGCTCTCAGCGGCGCTGGCGCATCGAATCCTGGTGACGCGCATGCAGGCCGGCCCGCCGGCCGTGGCTGGGTGAGAGCCAAATTGTCTGCGCTCATCTGGCGCTGCTGGCGATGACCTCTGCACCGATTCAATCCTCGCATGCTCGTGCGAGCGGAAGCGCTTCCGCCGGCAAGTCATCGCGCGAGCCTGCATGTTTCGCACTG
>DATKJG010000221.1:0-6105 GCA_035543215.1 Phycisphaerales bacterium
CGCAACTCGACCTCCTCGATGGTGGTGCGGCGCAGGATGACGCCGTCATCGCGCCGCTCCTCCTGCACGTGCTTTCGAATGACCTTCTTCGCCGGATCGGTGCGGATGCCCTTGAAGACGTGGCCGAAGAACTCGCCGAGGCTGCGCATCAACGGTTTTTTCGATGAATCGGGCATCTCAGCGCGGCCTTCGACGCGCACTCAGCGACGCGACGGTTTCGGATCGTCTGGCAGGGCATCGACGATCTGATCGACCTTCTGCAGCGTCAGGTTCTCGTGCAATTTGCCGTTGACCAGCATGCACGGCGCGCCGTCGCAGGCACCCAGGCACTCCATCGCCAGCAGCGTGTACTGGCCGTCGTCGCTGGTTTCATGCGGCTCAAGGTCGAGTTTCTTTCGCAGGTGATCGAGAATCGCCTGGTGGCCGCACACCTCGCACGCGATAGACTGGCACACGCCGATCACGTTCTTGCCCACGGGCTCGATCGTGAATTCCTCGTAGAACGAGGCGCAGTCGAGCACATCGCCCGGCGTGATCTCGAGGAACTTCGCGATCTCGATCATCGACTGATACGGGATGTGGCGGTAACGCTCCTGCACGTCATGCAGGATGGGCATGAGCGCGCCGAGTTTCGTCGCGTACTTGGGCAGAATCTCGGCACGATAGTGCTCGAGCATCTTCGGGTTGAGATACGGCTCAGCGCGGCGATCGATCTTCATCGTGGCGGATGGTTTGACGTTCCAGGCCATGGGGCTATCGATCCAACTCCGCTGCGATGATGTTCAGGCTTCCCAGCACTGCGACAAGGTCCGCGATCATGTGGCCTTCCAGCATCTTGGGCAGCAACTGGAAGTGGATGAAACTCGGCGGCCGCGTCGAGGCTCGCCACGGCAGCCGCCCGCCATCGGCGACGATGTAGAAACCCAGCTCGCCGTTGGGCGACTCGATGCAGCCGTAACTCTCACCCACCGGCGTGTCGAAGCCGCGGTTGTGCATGAACAACTCGAAGTGGTGGATGGTGGCCTCGATTGAGCCGTACACATCGCCCTTGGAGGGAATGCACACCTTGGCGTCGGGGCTGACATCCATCGGCCCGCCGGGAATGTTGTCGATGAGCTGATCGATGATCTTGATCGACTGCTTGAGCTCTTCGACGCGCACGAGATATCGCGCCAGGCAGTCGCCGGTGGTCGCGATGGGCACGCTGAACTTCACTGCCTCGGCGCCCTGGCCATCCCAGTTGTCCTTGAAGCACAGGTACGGGTCGTCCTTGCGCACATCGCGCTTGACGCCGGAGGCTCGTGCGAGCGGCCCGGTCGCGCTCCATGCCGCGGCGTCGACTTTGCTCAGCACGCCCACGCCGTCAAGTCGATCGATGAAGATGCGGTTGCGGTTGAGCAGCGTTTCGAGATCCTTCACCGCCTTGGGCATGCGGATATCGATGAAGTTCCGCACCATCTTCTTGAAGGTCTCTTCATCGGGCAGATCGCGCATGGTGCCGCCCACCCGCGTGTAATCGGGGTGGAAGCGCTGGCCCGAGATGTAATCCATGATGTCGTAGATGTGCTCGCGCTCGTTGAACCCGTACAGGAAGCCCGTGAAGGCCCCGAGATCCAGCGCCGCCGCGCCCACGCACAAGAGGTGATTCTGAATGCGGCCAAGTTCGCCGAGGATCGTGCGAACGACCTTGCATCGAGGGGTGAGGTCGATGTCGAACAGCCTCTCCACTGCGTGATGCCAGGCAATGTCGTTGACGATCGGCGAGATGTAGTCCATCCGGCTGACCGTGCAGACGTACTGGTTGTAGTCGTGGGCTTCGCCCAGTTTTTCGAAGCCCGAATGCAGATACCCGATGTGGGGCGTGGCGCGGACGATGCGCTCGCCGTCGAGTTCCAGCACGATGCGCAGCGTGGTGTGCGTGGCCGGATGCTGCGGGCCGAAGTTCAGCACCCAACGGTCGGGGACATCGACGCGGTCCTTGAGGTATTCGAGCGACTCGATGTCGAGATCGAGCGTCTCGGCTGGTGCAAGGGTGTACGGCATGGGGAGCGGTCAGCGGTTCAGCGAACTGGCGCATCGCAGTATAGCGGTGGGCTGATTCAATAGGATGTTCGGCGCGCATGCCTGCAGCGCTCGATCAGCGCGACCTTCGCAAGCGGCATCCCCTCTGCCCGAGCTGTGACTACGACCTCGTCGCCACACTTGCCGCCAACAGGCGCATCTGTCCTGAATGCGGTCAGGAGTTTGAACTCGGCGACCTGAAATATGAATGGCGACAGGGCGACTGGAGCAACACCGTCGCAATTCGCCGCGGCCTTCTGGCCCTCTGCTCGCGCCTGCTGATCGGGCTGTTCGTGGCGACGCTGCTGTCGGCCGCGATCATCTGGACCGTCAACCACCAGATGCCTCGACCCATCCCCTTTCTGCTCGCCGTGGCGCAGGCGTTTGCGATGGGTGTGACCTGCTCGCGCCGACTGCTTGATCAGGCTGGATACGAGAGCATTCTGCTCATCATTGGCGCGTGCCTCGTTGCCGCGGCGGCCAGCGCGCTTGGGTTCCTGGCAGCGGCGCAATGGATTGTCGCGCCTCGCTTGACAAGCATCCTCTTCCTTGAGGCTCTGGCGATCGCCGGCGCCTGGGCATTCATCGTGCATGCGCTTGTCATGGATGCCGAGTGATGGTTCGATGCGCACGCACGTGCGGCCGACGTAAAGTGTGACGGTGCACAACGCATCCAGTCCATCCCGCGTGCTGATCTTCGGCGGCACGTTCGATCCGCCGCACCGCGCGCACGTCGAACTGCCGCAGGCCGCGGCCCGCGAACTCGGCTGCGAGCGCATCATCTACATTCCCGCTGCGATCAATCCGCTCAAGGCATCGCCCGATCAACCGTCCCCCACTCCCGCCCATCACCGGCTGGCGATGCTGCGGCTGGCGCTGGACGGCGTTCCGAACGCCGAGATCAGCACCATCGAACTCGATCGAGCCGGGCCGAGTTACACGATCGACACGCTGCGAGGGCTGCACGCGACCGCATCGAGCGCATTCCTCCTGATCGGGGCTGATCAGGCGCTGGACTTCCATCGCTGGAAGGATTGGCGCGAGATTCTCAACCTCGCGACGCCAGCCATGATGCTGCGCCCACCATGGACGCGCTCCACATTCCAAGCCGCGCTGCGTGAGCGATACGACGCCGAGGAAGCAAGTCAATGGCAGACTCGCGCGCTCAGCACGCTGCCAATAGTCGATGTCAGCGCAACGGAAATCCGCAAGCGCATGGCCGCAGGAAGCACTTTGAACGGCCTGGTCGATCCCCGCGTCGAGGCCTATATCCGCAAGAATCGGCTCTACGGCGCGGGTTGAAATCGCCATCAACGCAGCGAATGCATAAGCGCCGCGACCTATCATCACCGCTCCATATTCATGGCCAAGAGTACGTCATCCAACCTGCCGCGCGTCGCATTCGTCAGCCTCGGCTGCCCGAAGAACCTTGTCGATTCCGAGAAGATGCTCGGCACGCTCGCTGGCGCGGGGCTATCGCTGGTCAACTCTGATGAGCCGGCCGATGCCGTCGTCATTAATACCTGCGGCTTCCTGGAGGCATCGAAGGATGAATCGCTCAATGTGATTCACGAGGCCATCGAGCGCAAGAACGCCGGCGAGATCAAGCGCGTCGTCGTCGCGGGCTGCCTGGTGCAGCGCCATCGCGCCAAGATGCTCGAATGGGCGCCGGGCATCGACGCGATGATCGGTGTCTTCGATCGCGACCACATCCTGGAAGCGGTCAGCGGGCAGCGAGCCGGGGCGTCCTCACCCCCGGCATTGCGGATCGATGCATCCCTCCCGCGCTACTGGATCGCCGGCAACGCACTGCAGGCCGCGAAGGAGCGCGGGCGCGATGTGGTCGGCCTCACGGTCAACGGCGCTGACGGCAAGGGCGTGGGCTACTTCGAGGACGATTCGAAACGCTTCCGCCTCACGCCCCGGCACTGGGCGTACCTGCGCGTCAGCGAAGGCTGCAATCAGCGATGCGCGTTCTGCACAATCCCCTCCATTCGCGGCAAGATGCGGTCAAAGCCCATGGACGCCATCGTCAGCGAAGCCCGTGGCCTGATGCAGGATGGCGCCTTCGAACTCAACCTCATCGGCCAGGACACCACGAGTTACGGCTATGACATCTACGGCCAGAATGGATCAAGCCGATCGCAGGAATCCAAGCATGCGGGAGATCTGATCGGACTGCTCACCGCGCTTGATGGCGTGGCTCGCGAGCACGGCGGCGGCTGGATGCGCCTGATGTACGTCTACCCGTCGAACTTCACCGACGCGATGATCGACGCGATCGCGGCCCTGCCCAACATCGTCAAGTACATCGACATCCCGCTGCAGCACACCAGCGATCGCATGCTTGCTTCGATGCGCCGCAACATCACGCGCGATCAGCAGATCGAAGTGCTGCACAAACTTCGCGATCGCATTCCCGGCCTGGCGATCCGCACGACGTTCATCACCGGCTTTCCCGGCGAGACCGACACCGATCACCAGGAACTGCTCGAGTTCATCGAAGAGTTCCAGTTCGACATGCTCGGCGTGTTCAAGTACAGCTGCGAGGACGGCACGCCCGCCGGCACGATGGACGAGGATCCGTCGCTTCACGTGCCCGATGAACTCAAGGCCGAGCGCGAGGCCGAGATCATGCTGGCCCAGCAGAAGATCGCCTTCGAGAATGCCTCGTACCTGGCCGAGCAGAAGTCGCAGTTCGATGTACTGATCGATTCGGCGGCCGCAGGCGGGACCGAAGGCCGCGCCACCACCGGCGTAGCAAAGGAAGGCGCGCTGTATGTCGGCCGCTGCTATCACCAGGCGCCGCAGGTCGATTCGCTGACGTACGTGCACTCGACGGCGAAACTCTCGCCCGGCGAACTGGTGCGCTGCACCATCGTCGATGCCGACGGCTACGACCTCATCGCCCAGCCCACCGAACAGGTCGAGCGCAAGGTCGCTCTGCCTCTCGCACGATAGACCGATGTACTCGGCGCGCGGTACACTTCGTGCATGAGCACTCGCACATGCACGTTGTTGAGCGTTCTCGCGCTCATCGCGCCCCTCGCGCTTCCGGGTTGCAAATCATCATCCGAAGAAGCCGAAGCCGCGCTCGGCCAGCTGGACACGCCGCTGCCGCATGATCCGACCGACAAGTTCGAGATCGGCCCGTGGTGGAGCGATGGCAAGCACCTGCTGAACCTTCGGGCTGACGGCGGCTACACGATCTACAGCAACAACAACCGCTACAGCCGGGCCCTCGATCGCGGTCGCTGGGGCCAACAGAATTATGCCACGATGTGGCTGATGCCCTACGGCGGCAATGAGCCGCAGCGCATCCGCGTGGCGATCACGCGCATCGACGGCCGCATCGCTCTGCTGCCGCCGCGCTACGGCACGATGTTCGCCGTCGCCGCGCCGCCCACGACGATGGAGGATCGGCTGATCGGCGAGTGGAGCGGGCCGATGGGTGGATTGATGCTGAACGCCGATTCGACATACGCGTTCTCCCCCACGATCGGCGCGGTTGACGGTGAAGGTCGCATCCTCGCGGGGCATCACGGACGCTGGTCGCTCGCAGGCGACGCCATCACGCTCACTCCCACCACGCCGAGCGTCTCCAATATCGCGCTCAAGATGCTCACGCCTCAGCCCACGGCGCCCGGCGACGGCGCGCAGCCGGCAGCGCCAACCGCTCCAGCCGAACCTCTGCTCGATGGCCTGGGAGGCGTGCTGTCGAAAGCGAAGTCCGAAGGCGCGTGAGCGACCGCATGCGCGCACGTCGTGCTCGGTTCGCGCGCAGGAGGAGCACGCCATGAACCTGCGATGGCTCGTCGGCAACTTCGCTGATCCCGAGTTCAACCTCACCCGTGCCCAGCAGCGCGACGTGACGCGCCTCGCCCATCGCAGGCATCTCTCGACCAAGCGCCTGCTTCTCGTGACCGCAGCCATGACGCTGACAGCGTGGGGGTTCTTCGGCGTGGCTTGGGACCCTCTGGCGGGTCTGTTCGCATCCGTCGGGGTGCGATACGCGCTGCTCTGGAGCAGCATCGTGATCTGCAT
>DATKJG010000222.1:0-2087 GCA_035543215.1 Phycisphaerales bacterium
ACAGTGCTGGCCTCCATCTTGAAACTCCTGTGTGACAAACGACCTGGTTCATTCTTATCGCCCAGCGACGTTCACGCAAAGGCGCGAAGACGCAAAGGCGCCGAGATGTTGTTGAGTTCGAACGGTTCGCCCCGTTCGCGCCTTGGCGACTTTGCGACGTTGCGTGAAATCCGGAGGCAACCGATTGCGGGACGATTCACGCCTCGCTCGCGGCAGGAACGCCTTCGGCCGGTTCGGGAGCGGCCGCGGCTGCAGCCGAGCCTTCAGAGCGGAACTGGCTGCGCGAGGAACGGCGGCGCGGCGGCGCGGCTTGCTCGCGAGACGAGGACTCGTCGGCACCCTCGGCGGCTGCCACGCGGCCGGCTTTGCCCTGCTTGATCGCCTCGGCGATCTCGCGCATGATCACCTCGATCGAGCGCATCGAGTCGTCGTTGCCGGGGATGCAGATGTCGGCAAGATCGGGATCGCCGTCGGTATCCACCAGGCACACGGTGGGAATGCCCAGGCTGCGGGCCTCGGCAATCGCGTTGTGCTCGCGGTTGACATCGATGATGAACATCGCGCCCGGCATCTTCGCCATGTTGCGGATGCCTTCGAGGTTGCGCTTGATCTTGGCCATCTCGCGGTCGAGCTGGGCCTTCATCTTCTTGGAGTAGGTGGCGATTTCGCCGGTCTCGTTCAGACGCTCGAGTTCCTCGAGACGCTTGAGGCGGTCGCGGATGGTGCGAAAGTTCGTCAGCGTTCCGCCCAGCCAGCGCTCGGTGACGTAGGGCATGCCCACGTCCTGCGCGGCTTTTTCGATGGAGGCCCGGGCCTGGCGCTTCGTGCCGATCAGGCACACGTCCTTGCCCTCGGCCACGGTCTTGGCGAGAAACTTCTTGGCCAGCAGCAGGCCCTTGATGGTCTCGCGGATATCGATGATGTGAATCTTGTTGCGCACGCCGAAGATGAAAGGATTCATCTTCGGATTCCACGCAGCCCGGCGCTGGCCGAAGTGGATGCCTGCTTCAATGAGGTCTTTGACGAGCGAAGCCATGACGGATCGAACCTGAACCTTTCTTGGTGCAGCGACACCGGCGGTGCGGGAGTGGCCGGCCGGCCCCCCACAGCTCCCCAGCGGGGAATGTGAGAAGACAAGTCGAACCGCGCCGCGCATGGGCGCTTGGAAGGTGGGCAGTCGCCTGTCGGCCAGAGCCGCTGTGGGGCGCAGGCTGCCCGATCTTTCGTACGAGGATGGATCTCACGCCAAGACCGCCCACTCGGCAGTCGGCGTGATTCGCCCCCGAATCTGGGGGCGAAAGGTCAATCGTAGCGGATTGACCCCCCTCGAGCAAACCCAACACGAAACGCGCCGCGTGCTAGTACCGCGGAAGGCGGAACCCACGCGTGCGTCTCAGGCCACCGGGCCGACCGCCCGAATCGCTTCCTTAGGCACCGCCTGTCGGAGGCGAGCACCCAGGCGCTCCATCTTCAGCCGGCCACCGACGATCGCCGCGATGGCCCGGCCCTTGACGTTCCAGCCGTGGAACGGGCAGTTGCGACCCGTGGTCCGAAAGTCATCCACATCGATCGTCCATGCCATGTTCGGGTCGATGATCGACACATCGCCCGACAGTTGCGGCGTGAGCATTCCAGCCCCTCCGCTCTCCAAGCCGACCAGTCTGGCCGAGTTGATCGTCATCAGCGTCAGCATCTGCGGCCAGTCGAGCACGCTTTCCTCGATGAGGGCACGGGCGTACAGCGGCAGGGCGCAATCGAGGCCGACGATTCCGAAGGTCGCCGAAGTGAAATCGGTGTTCTTGGTCTCGGGCGGGTGCGGAGCGTGATCGGTGCCGAGAATCGTGATCACGCCGCGGGCCACGGCTTCGCGAAGTTGGTTGATGTCGCGCTGCGTGCGCAGCGGCGGGTTCATCTTGGCATTCGTGTCGTACGCCACCGGCGAGGCGATCCGCTCGTCGGTGAGGATGAAGTGATGCGGGGCCACTTCGCAGGTGACGGCCGCGCCGCGCGCCTTCCCGTAACGGACCGCGTCGAGCGCCTGCCGCGCGCACATGTGGGCGATGTCCACGCGCCCGCCGGTCAGCTCG
>DATKJG010000223.1:0-2298 GCA_035543215.1 Phycisphaerales bacterium
CGTGGCCCCCGCGCCGGTAGCGGCGATGGCACGTCACCCGACCAGCGACGTGGCCAGATCGCGCGTGGAGAGGCCGCGCATGACCATGCCCACGGCTTCGGGGTTGGTTGCCAGGCGCAGGGCCTCCGTGCCCGAGATCAACTCGGCTTTCCAGAGCTTGGTGAGGTGCTGGTCGAACAGCTGCATGCCGTTCTCCTGGCTGGCGATGGCCTTGGGCAGCAGGCTGAGGTCTTCCTCGGCGATGATCTTGCGGACCACAGGCGTGTTGATCATGACCTCGACGACGGGCACGCGATCGTGGCCCTTGCGCGTCTTGGCCAGGCGCTGGCTGATGACCGCTTCAAGATTGGCGGCCAGCTGCATGCGCAGCAGATCGCGCTCGTCGGGCGGGAACAGGGCGATCAGCCGTTGCACGGTCTGGGCGGCGTTGGTCGTGTGCATCGTCGAGTAGACGATGTGGCCGGTGTCGGCGGCCTGGAGCGCAGTGCGCATGGTCTCGGCATCACGAAGCTCGCCCACCAGAATCAGATCGGGGTCTTGCCGCATCGCCACGCGCAGCGCGTCGAAGAATGTGGGAGTATCGCTGCCCAGCTCTCGCTGGGCGATCAGCGCAAGCTGATTCTCATGAACGAATTCAATGGGGTCTTCGATGGTGATGATGCGGTCGTGGCGCTTGCCGTTGACGTAGTTGATCATGGCCGCGAGCGTTGTGGACTTGCCGCTGCCGGTGGTGCCCGTGACCAGCACCAGGCCGCGCGGCGCCATCGCGATCTCTTGGATCACGTTTGGAAGGTTCAGCTCGTCGAATGGCGGCACCTTGATCGGTATCCGGCGGAACGCCATCGAGAGCCGCTGACGCTCGAAGAACGCGTTGACGCGAAAGCGGGCCTTGCCGGGCATCTCGAAGCTGAAATCGACGGAGCGCTGCTTGTCGAGGCGGATCTGGGCATCGCCCCAGGCGATCTGCTGCATGATCTCGCGAATGCGGTCATCGCTCAGCGCGGGAGCTTCGAGCGGCCGCAGCTCGCCGCCGATGCGGACCATGGGCGCCGCGCCGGCCTGGAGGTGCAGGTCGCTGCCATCGAACTTGATCAGGGCTTCCAGGAGCGGGACGAGTTCCATGGTGTGACCTCCGGGGCGGCCTCCCTGTCACCCTGCCGCTTCATTGTGAAGGAGGATCGAGCGGTGAGCAAGATGAATCAGTTCGGCCTCGGCCTCTGGGGATTCTCGCACCCAGAACGTACGATCGTTCCGATCATCTGGGGCGTGATTGCATGGTGGCCGGGTGCATCGTATGTCGGTTGACGCTCGCGCCGCACGAGAAGTTCCACCCCGATGCGAAGCGGACATATGAGCCGGAGACACAGCGTGAAGATGCTCAACGCGGCGTGATCACTCGCTGATGATGATCTGCTGGGGCGATTCCTCGGGCTGGTGCAATGTGTTCGTGCTGAAGCCCGCGGCCCGCAGCATGCCATCCAACTGCGCGAACGTGTACGCATCGCCTTCGGCGGTCGTGGCGAGCATCACCAGCGGGAACGTCGCCGACAGCGGCGGCGAGATGCGATCGGCATTCGGAACGAACTCCAGCGTGACGAGTTTGCCGTGGGGGGGCGGGCGGAGGGCTGCGCGAATCCGCTTGAGCAGCGCTGTGCACTGCTGCGGATTGAAATGATGCAGCAGGTTGGTGAGCAGGATGACATCGTACGGGCCCTGCATATCGACGGTGAACGCGTCGCCAGCGATAAGCGAATAGCGGCTGCCCACGCCCATCTTGTCGGCGTGGCGCTTGGCGACTTCGAGCACCTTCGGCCAGTCGAGCGCGACGACCTTCAGATCGGGATTCTGCTGCGCGAGCACGATGCCGAACAGCCCGTGCCCGGCAGCGATGTCGAGCGCGCGGCCGCTGACGGGGCCGAGCATCTTCGCGATCGCCTGCGCGGTGGGATGCATCATCGCGCCCATCTGCTGTGCGAAGGCGACCCAGCCCTCGAACTCGGGCTGCACGGAGCCTTGACCGGCGGCGCCGCCGCGACGGACGGCATCGGTCAGTTCATCGAAGAAGGAGGTGAGGGGCCCGTTGAGGAAGCCCAGCACGCCGCCGAGGTACGCGGGCGACTTCTGATCGAGGAACATGGCTGTCTCGGGCGTGAGGCTGTACTTGTTGCCCGACTTGGTGAGCAGGCCGTTGACGGTCCAGTAGTCGCAGAGGACGCGAACGCCTTTGGGTGAGGCGGAGCAGGCTTTGGCCGCGGTGGCGGCGGTTGTGTGGCCGGCGGCGATGGCGGTGAACAGGCC
>DATKJG010000224.1:0-2659 GCA_035543215.1 Phycisphaerales bacterium
GGCGCATCGCAGATCAGACTCGCGTGGTCATCCTCGATGACAAGCACATCCGGATGCTTTGACAGCAGCCGGCGCAGAACGGCAGCGCGGTCGGCGGTCATCGCGGCGCCCGTGGGATTCTGCGCCCGCGGCATGAGGATCAGGCTATCGATGCCTGTTCGCAGCGCTCGCTCAAGGTGGTCCGGCACAATGCCTTCCTGGTCCACGGCGACGGGCACGGGGCTCAAGCCCAGCGTCACCAGCAGATCGACGATGGTGCCGAAGCCTGGATCCTCGACCGCGACGCGATCGCCTGGCCGCAGGCGTTCGCGCAACACACGCTCCATGGCGTCGAGCGCACCGTTGAGGACGCTGATGGGACTGGCCGGGATGCCTTCGGCCTTGAAATCGGCGGCGGCGATCGAGAGCAGCCTCGCATCGTTGCGCGTCGAGCCATACAGACGCGGCGAAGGATCGATCTCGCGCAAGGCCGGCTTCATTGAAGGCAGCAGCCGCTCATCGGGATTGCCATCGCGCAGGTTGCGCACGCCTGTCGGCAGCGGCGGCGGAAGCAGGGCGTGCATGACGCTGCGGTGGCTGACGCGCGTGCCGCGGCGGCCTTCGCAGACGACCAGGCCGCGTGCCTTGAGCGAGGCGAACGCCGACGCCACCGTGGCGGGGCTGACGCGCAGGTTCTGCGCCATGGCGCGCACGGGCGGCAGGGCGGCGCCGGCCTCGAGATGGCCGCCACGGATGGCCTGTTCGACGCTGGAGGCGATCTTGACCGCCGTGTTGCCCCGGATATACTTTTGTGCTAGTTGATTCATTGTTTTGTACTATAACAATGATTCGATAGCCGGGCAAGTCCGGCAGCCCGCCACGATTCTGGCTCAGAAGCGGCACGGCTGCCGCACGCACGCTCCCCACTCATGGCAGCCGCGCCGCATTCGTCTGGAAGCATCTCATGGCTCTTCGTGCATCATCGCATTCATCTTCGCCGACCTCCGCATCCCTGCCGGCGCTTGTCGCGGCGTTCGCGGCCGTGTACCTCATATGGGGTTCAACGTATCTCGGCATCAAGTACGCGATCGAATCGATCCCCCCGCTGCTGATGGCGGGCGTGCGCTTCTCGATCGCGGGCATGATGGTCATCGCGTGGATGCGCCGGCGGCATGGTCTGGCATGGCCAACCGCGCTCCAATGGCGCAACGCGGCGATCGTCGGCGGACTGCTGCTGCTGACAGGCAATGGCCTGATCTGCATCGCCCAGCAGCGGCTGCCCAGCGGCCTGACGGCATTGCTGGTCGCGACCGTGCCGCTGTGGATGACGCTGCTGGAATGGCTCGTCTTTCGCTCGGCTCGTCCGACGCTTCGCACGTTCATCGGCCTGGCGCTCGGGCTGCTCGGAGTGCTGGCGCTGATCGATCCGCGCAACCTGCTTGGTGAGCCGATTCACCTGGCATCGGCCGGGCTTGTGCTCATCGCATGCCTGTCGTGGTCGATTGGATCTCTGTACTCGCGCCGCGCCGAACTTCCCCAGTCGCTCATGCTGGCGTCGGGCATGGAGATGCTCTGCGCGGGAGTCGGGCTGATCATCGCTGGCAGCCTGCGCGGCGAGTGGAGCAGCGTTGACCTTGCGGCGATTCAGTGGCGATCGATCGCGGCGTTCGCATACCTGCTGGTCTTCGGCTCGCTCATCGGCTTCAGCGCCTACATCTGGCTGCTGAGGCGCGTCTCGCCCGCGGCCGTCTCGACCTATGCCTACGTCAACCCGATGGTAGCGGTACTTCTGGGCTGGTGGCTGGCGCACGAAGCCGTCGGGTTGCGCACGTGGGTGGCGGCCGGCTTGATCATCGCTGCGGTCGTGATGATCACGTTGCGGCGCAATACGCCGGCGGCCGCGCCGAACCTGCCGAAGGCGCCGCGCGAGCAGGCGTCACCATCCAACGTCGCGCCACCGGCTGCTGGCCGCCTGTGCGCTCTCGAGGATTGAACGCCGCTGCGGAATCCCTTGCCATGGACTACTACGAGATCTGGTGCAATCTGAAGGACAGCCGCCGCGATCTGGAGTTCGCCCGCGCGCTGGGCGACTACATGGGCCTGCTCAAGCGCGAAGGCCGCATTGCCGGCTGGCGCCTGACACGGCGCAAACTCGGCTTCGGGCCGAGCGAACTCGGCGAGTTCCACATCGCCATCGAAACAACGGACCTCGCACAACTGGATCGCGCCTTCGACCTTGCGGCGACGCGCAGCGGCGAGGTGGAACGCGTGCACGCGCCGGTCTACAGCATGATCACCGACTTCCGCTCCGGCCTCTCTCGCGATTTCCCCGACCCTCAGCGCACCGGATCAACGCGCATCGTCGATGAGGAGAGGCGATGAAGACGCAGCGCACGACTGTTCGCCGCCATCCCGAACGCGGCGAGTACGATCGCGAGACGATCCATCGCATCATCGATGAGGCTTTGATCTGTCACCTCGCAATCGTCGATGACGGCCAGCCGTTCGTCATGCCCGTGATTCACACGCGCGTGGATGAGAACCTGTACTTCCATGGTTCGCGCGGCAGCCGATTGCTGCAGGCGATGGCGGCTGGCGCGCCGGCATGCGCAACGATGACCATCATCGACGGCCTGGTGCTGGCCCGCGCGGCGATGCACCATTCGATGAACTATCGTTC
>DATKJG010000225.1:0-3853 GCA_035543215.1 Phycisphaerales bacterium
TCATCGATCACGATCTGGTCATCGAGCCAGACGTGGATACCATCGTCGGATGTGGCATCGATGCGCCACCGCCCCTTTGGGAACGTGAGCGTGCGAGTCGCGACGATTCCGAAGTGGTTGTGCGGCAAGGGAACGGGCAGCCCGCGTATCTCGGTCATGCCGGCATTGCCGAAAGGCAGGTCCAGCGGATCACAATCCAACGTATGCACATTCTCGCCTTGGGCAGCCTTGCGCCACGCTTCGACATCCCGTCGCGGATCGACAGGCGAGGCAAAGGTCTTGATCGTCCAGAAGCCGCCTGCGATTGCGCCGTGCGCGATCAGCGGCGGCGCGCCGCCGGCCGGCGTCCACGCGAGTTCATATGCAGCAAACGTGTTCAGCGACCTGGGTGAGACACGGACGTTCTCACCGTCGATGTCGACCCGCACATCGCCGGTGGCTCGAATGCGCTCATTGGCGGGCTGGCTGGCCAGAGCGCCGAGCAGGCGATACGTGTCAGCGCCATCGCGGCGTTCCACAAACTGCAGCAACGGCGATTCGTGGTCCCATGGACCCCATTCGGTCATGACGATATTCTCCCGGCCGTCGAACGATGCCCGCGCCGTGAGCGGCTTCGAGACGCCGGGCAGCGTCTGCTCGGGCGCCGCAGGCACCTCTCCCACCTCGCGCGTGAGTTCCGCGCTCATCGTGGCCTTGCTCTCACCATCGATCCTCAAGCCTTCGCTGCTCTCATCGATGGTGTTCCGCGCGTAGAGGGTGTTCGCGGACCGTTGCAGTTCGACTCCGACCGTATCTCCGAGAAAGGAGTTGAAGATGATTCGGTTGTCGCGGCATTCGACGCCGTTGGCCTTGGCCCACGGAGTCTGAGCGAGTGCAGCGTCATCATCCCACCACAGGCGCACGCCGCAAGCATTCCAACTGAACTTGTTCCGGGCGATGACGTTGCGCTGACCGTGTTCGATTTGTATACCTCCACCTCCACCTCCACCTCCACCTCCTCCACCTCCACCTCCACCTCCGCCGACCTCGCCGTTGCCGTTGAACGTGTTGCGATCGATGGTCGTGCCTTGGGAGTATCCGGCCCAGACCCCCGACATCGCATTGCCCTGGAAGCGGTTGCGCGTGATGCGATTGTCGAATCCGAAGGTGAGTTCCAGGCCATGCGCGGCGGCAAAGGAAAAGTCATTGCTGAAGAACGTGTTGCTGCGAAGACCGCGCTGACGGTACCACTGCTGATCATCGCGCGGGCTTACCTCTCCCAGTGCCTCCCTGCCGGAGAATCCGAAGAATCCATCGCCGCCGTGCGTGACGGAGTTCTCCGCGATCAGATTCTCGGTGCACTGCTCGAACATGAGGATGCCCGCGGAATCCTGTCCGCGGTTGTACACGCCATGGCTGTAGCCGCGCACGCAGAAGTCGAAGGCGTTGCGGCTGATGATGTTGCGATTGCTGCGCCACATCGCCAGGCCCCAGCCTGAGAGGAACGAACAGTCGCAGTCATACATCTTCGAATCGTTGACGGTGTCAAGAATGATGCCGTTTTGCGTTCGCCGCGCGCGGATGTCATGCACCACGACGCCCTTCGAATCCTCCACGCACAATCCCGCGCCATAGTTGGTGATCCACTCGTTGTTGTCGTTGGCGTGCGGCCAGAGCCAGTCCGCGCCGTCCTCGGCCTGGGGCGTCGATTTCAACCGCTGCGCGTAATTGCCGGACACATCGCAATGGTGAATCATCAGGCCGTCTGCGTTGCGGGCATGAATGCCGACCTTGAAGCCGCGGACCTTGGCGCCCGAGAGCGCGACGTTCCTGCCCGTGATGACGATGCCCGTGCCGGTGAACGAATCCGGCAATTGCTCGGCCAGGGCGCCGATCAAAGCAGGTGAATCGGCAGCGAACTCAATGTTGATGTCACTGGCGCTGATGTGAATCACGCCGTTGCCGTCCACATCGACGATCGATTGCGGGGCGACCTGGACGCGGCACGACTGCGTGATCTCGACATTGTCGCGATCGATGGTGATCAGCGGGGGATCGGCGGTCAGCGTCAGAAGGGCGACTGGAATGATGGGATTCATGTGCGTGGTCCGATGGCGCATGCTACGCCGCACGCGGCGGCGCGTTGGTCTCGCTCCATACCTTGTGGTTCAGACCCCGACGCCGCGTCACACCGCTTCGATCTCCGCCGACTTCTTCGTGCACAACTGGTCCAGCGTCTCGATGTGCTTCTTGGTCTGGGCTTCGATCTCGTCCTTCTTGCGCTTGGCGTCATCCTCGGAGATGCCGGCGGCCTTGTCCTTCATCGCCATGTCGATGTGCTTGATCGCGTCACGCCTCTCGTTGCGAATCGCGATCTTGGAATCCTCGGCCATCTTCTTCACCTGGCCGACGAGTTGCATGCGTCGCTCGCGCGATGGCGCGGGCACGTTGATGCGGATCGCCTGGCCTTCGGATTGGGGATTCAAGCCAAGATCGGCCCGCTCGATGGTCTTGATGATCTCGGTCTTGACCGATGGGTCGAAGGGCTTGACCATCAACTGCGTCGGCTCGGGCACGCTGATGGACGCGAGAGCCTTGAGGTCGGTCGGGTTGCCGTAGTAGTCGACCTTGAGGTAGTCGATCAGCGCGGTGGTGGCGCGCCCGGTGCGCAGGCCGCGCAATTCCTTCTCATAGTGCTCGACGGACTTGTCCATCTTCGCACGGCAGTCGCGCAGGATCTGTTCGATGTTCACGGGCATGGCGAGCATGATAAACGTCAAAAAGTCGAAACGTCAAAACGTCAAAAGAATGGCCTCCCCGCGCATGACTGTTGACGTTTTGGCGTTTCGATTGTTGTCGTTTGGCTAGTTGGTGACCAGCGTGCCGATCTGCTCGCCGACCACGACGCGGCGGATGTTGCCATGGCGCTTGAAGTCGAACACGATCACCGGCAGGCGGTTCTCCATGCACATGGCCAGGGCAGTGAGATCCATAACGCCCAGTTTGCGCGACAGCGCTTCGCTGTATGTCAGCCGATCGTAGCGCGTCGCCTTGGGATCCTTCTTCGGATCGCCCGTGTATACGCCGTCGACCTTGGTGGCTTTGAGCAGGATGTCGGCGCCGAGTTCCGCGCCGCGCAGCGCCGCGCACGTGTCGGTCGTGAAGTACGGGTTCCCCGTGCCGGCGGCGAGGATCAGCACGCGACCCTTCTCAAAGTGCCGCAGCGCGCGGGCGCGGATGAACCGCTCGGCGACGGCCGGAATGTCGATCGCCGACAAGAGCCGCGCAGGCTGGCCAAGTTGTTCCAGGGCGACCTTGAGCGCCACTCCGTTGATGACCGTGCCGAGCATGCCCATGTAATCGGCGGTGGACTGATCGATCTGTCCCTGCTGCGCCAGATGCTGGCCGCGGATGATGTTGCCGCCGCCGACGACCACGGCGACCTGCGTGCCGACGTTGGCCGCGTCGCGGATCTCGCCCGCGATGGTCGCCAGTTCTTCCGGATCGATTCCCAACTGGCCTGGTTTGGAAAAACTCTCGCCACTGATCTTGAGAATCACGCGACGGTAACGGGGGACAGGCGCATCCGGCATGAGGGTGAGGGCAGGAGGAGTGGCGGCACATCCATCGTCCGCATGCGATGGGCCGTGCGGAATCAGAGTCGCCGGGTCGCATTGGAATCTCGATGGCGGCGTCGGTCAAGCCGGCCGCAGCCGACAGCCGACGTTGAACGAACCCTATGATGTCCCGCGGCGGTCCGCAACCGCCACGCACTGCCAGGAGCCTGAACGCCACATGAGCCAGATCTCCAGGCCAGCCTCGTCCGAAGTCGACCACCTGCGCCGGCAGAATGTTCACCTGAGCGAGGCGCTGC